>JALVVQ010000240.1 GCA_027023325.1 Campylobacteraceae bacterium
ACATAACTCTCTTATGCTAAATATTCTTTAGTCTGTTTGACTCACATTTTTCATAAAAATTGCTATTTTCATTGACTTATTAAAAAAAAATGACTAAAATACCATTCCCCAAAAAATAACAAACTTAACAATAGAAGGAGAAGCAATGACTTTTCAACCCCTAGCAAATAGAGTATTGGTCGAGAGAGAAGAAGAGGTCACCACTACTGCTTCAGGCATCATCATCCCTGACACAGCAAAAGAGAAACCTCTACAAGGCAAAGTAATCGCAACAGGGCCAGATGCCCAGGATGAAGGTATCCAGGATGGAGACACGGTAGTATTTGGAAAATACGGCGGGACAGAAATCACATTGGATGGCACAGAATATCTTATCCTTAACAGTGATGATATTCTCGGCATTCTAAAATAACATAGACTTACTAGAGAACAAAGGATAGAAAATGGCAAAAGAAATATATTTTTCAGACAAAGCAAGAAACGGACTTTACAGCGGTGTATCTAAATTAGCGGATGCAGTAAAAGTAACCATGGGGCCTAGAGGGCGTAATGTACTCATACAAAAAAGCTTCGGTGCACCGAGCATTACCAAAGATGGTGTCTCAGTCGCACGAGAGATCGAATTGGAAGATGCATTAGAGAACATGGGTGCGCAACTGGTCAAAGAGGTCGCCAGCAATACGGCTGATGAGGCAGGTGACGGTACTACCACTGCAACTGTCTTGGCGCAGGCGATTTTTAAAGAAGGTCTACGAAACATCACTGCAGGCGCCAACCCTATCGAGGTCAAAAGAGGTATGGACAAAGCTACCACAGCGATCATCGAAGAGCTTAAAAGTCTGAGCCAAGAAGTCAAAGACAAAAAAGAGATTGCCCAGGTAGCCACTATCTCTGCCAACTCTGACGAAAAGATCGGTAACCTTATCGCTGAGGCGATGGAAAAAGTAGGCAAAGATGGTGTCATTACCGTCGAAGAGGCTAAAGGCATCAACGATGAGCTAGATGTCGTAGAGGGCATGCAGTTTGACCGAGGCTATCTCTCGCCTTACTTTATCACCAACTCAGAGAAGATGACCACAGAGTTTGACAATCCTTTGATTCTCATCACTGATGGCAAGATCACTTCACTGAAGGATCTGGTACCCTTGCTTGAGCAGTCTCAGCAGAGTGGCAGACCGCTACTGATCATCGCTGATGATGTAGAGGGTGAAGCACTCACTACTCTGGTACTCAACAGACTCAAAGGTGTGCTCAATATCGCAGCAGTCAAGGCACCAGGCTTTGGCGACCGCAAAAAAGAGATGCTCAAAGACATTGCCATCCTCACAGGCGGTACACTGATTACTGATGAGCTGGGTCTCTCACTGGAGAAAGCAACCCTCGATCAGTTGGGTCAAGCAGCCAGAATCGTCGTGGACAAAGATAATACGACGATTGTGGATGGCAAAGGTGATGCGGCAGCTGTAGAAGCCAGAGTGGTAGAGATCAGAACTCAGGCAGAAGCAAGTACCAGTGAGTATGACAAAGAAAAGCTCCAGGAGCGTCTTGCCAAGCTCTCTGGCGGTGTAGCAGTCATCAAAGTAGGTGCAGCTACTGAAACTGAGATGAAAGAGAAAAAAGACAGAGTAGATGATGCACTCTCTGCAACCAAAGCAGCCGTAGATGAAGGGATCATCATCGGTGGTGGCGCAGCTTTGGTCAAAGCTGGAAATCATGTCAATCTCTCACTAGAGGGTGACGAGGCAGTAGGCTATGAAATCATCCTTAGGGCTATCAAAGCGCCGATCAAGCAGATTGCTTCCAACGCTGGCTTTGACGCTGGCGTAGTGGCAGACAAGGTAGCTAGTTCAGACGACAAGACCTTTGGTTTCAATGCAGCCAATGGAGAGTATGTCAATATGCTCGAA
>JALVVQ010000241.1 GCA_027023325.1 Campylobacteraceae bacterium
GTATAGACCGTCAAGCCCTTTGTCTGAGTCATCCCGATGGTATTTTCATTGATGCAGGCTCAGCAATCACAGTAGATAAAGTAGTGGATGGGGCGTACCAGGGGGGCTATATCCTTCCGGGTATCCATGCCTATCATAAAGCCTATGCCGAGATCTCTCCTGTACTGGATGTGGCGCTTGACAAGGAGGTGTCGCTTGAGGTATTGCCAAAGAGCACCAGAGACAGTATCAGCTTTGGTACCATCGCACCAATTGTCTGTACTGTTGAGAAGATCAGGGAGGATCTTCCTGTGTATTGCACAGGGGGAGATGGGGCATGGATGGCAGGGTATTTTGAACAGGCAGTGTTTGATGAAGCACTGCTTTTTCAGGGGATGATCTATGCACTTCGTGCAAGTGAGAAATTAGAAATTTTGGTAAATACTTAGGAGTAATGATGTTAACAATAGCACTTCCCAAAGGAAGAATAGCAGAAGAGACACTGGCGATTTTTGCCGAGATTTTTGGCGGTGAGTTCAAGTTTGAAAGCCGCAAGCTGATACTGGATATCGGTGAGTTTCGCTTCCTCAATGTCCGTAACCAAGATGTACCGACCTATGTAGAGCATGGTGCTGCGGATATCGGTGTGGTAGGACTGGATGTCATCACAGAAAAAGAGCTTGATATCATCCAGCTACTAGATATGCGTCTAGGCAGATGCAAGGTGGCTATTGGGATCAAAAATGAAGATGAGCTCGACTGGAATAAACCCCATATCAAAGTGGCGACCAAGATGGTCAATATCACACGCGACTACTTCTCCAAAAAAGCAGTGGGTGTGGAAGTCATCAAGCTCTATGGCTCTATTGAGCTGGCACCGCTGGTAGGGCTGGCAGATGCTATCGTGGATATCGTGGAGACGGGCAGCACTATGCGTGAAAATGGACTCAAAGTAGCTGAAGATATCATGGACTCCTCTGCACAGCTGATCGCCAACAAAAACAGCTACTATGCCAAGAAAGAGGAGATACTCTCTCTCTATGAAAAGATCAAAGCCGTGGTGGAGCGCAGTGAGTAACAGTATAGATTCACTCGACCTCTATGCCCGTATAGAGCCACTACTGCACAATGAAGAGGCTATCTCCTCTCTCTATGGCAGCTATCTGAAGGTCTTGGATGGGCTGTCGTTTGATACAGTGCTGGATGTAGGATGCGGCTCCGGTGGTTTTCTGGTATTGCTTGAAAAAGTATTTTCTCCATCACAGCTCAAAGGCATTGACCTGAGCCCCGTGATGGTAGCGCGTGCCAAAGACAGAGGGTTAGATGCCGAAGCGGTCAATCTCTGTGAACTGAAGGGGCACTACGATGTCATCACCGCCGTATTTGATATGGTCAATTATCTGGACAAGCCATCACTCTCTGTGTTTATGCAGTGCGTGGCAGCGCGTTTGCATCCTGGTGGGGTGTTTGTCTGTGATATCAACACGGAGTATGGATTTGATGAGATTGCCAGTGGCAGTTTCACCGCAGAAAGTGATACTGAGTACCTGATCATAGACAGTGAGTATGAAGAGGGGGTCTATCGTTCTGACTTTACACTCTTTGAAAAAAAAGGTACACTCTACAGCAGAGAGGATCAGCAGATCATACAGTATCTGTACACACCCCAAGAGGTGGCTGCGGCAGGTGATTTGGTATTGCAATCCCAGCTGCCCCTCTCACTCTATGCCGAGCAGAGTGATAAAATGCTACTCGTTATACAGAAAGGAGATATCTCGTGAAAACGATGATACTTACCGTTTGTGCACTGTTTGTATTTTCAGGATGTGCCCCCGTAGCACAGAGCGGAGGTGGATCCTCTGCCTCTCAGCCAAGTGATGCAGTCTCTTGTACTTCAGGAGTGA
>JALVVQ010000242.1 GCA_027023325.1 Campylobacteraceae bacterium
CAAACACAGGATTGATGCCGACTAGCGGCACCATACACTATGCCAGCTGAAATCACGCTCCTATTGATCCTTTCACTGATCATCTGGGGGGCACCTTTTATTGCCAAATTACTACGCATGCCCACAACCCCGGTGGAGATTATACTGGGATCGGTACTTGCCTTTATGGGACTGATTCATCATCATGAATATTTTGATATTGTTGCAGAGGTAGGCTTCCTTTATCTCATGTTCTTGGCGGGCATGGAGGTTGATCTCAAGCAGATCACCAGAAGCCCCAAAAGCCTGATACGCAAGGCGGTCTTCTTTAATTTCTCATTGTGGGCACTGGCGCTAGGAAGTGGCTTGCTTTTTAATCTCAATACGATTGTCATCATCTCCCTACCGCTTATCTCTATCGGCTTGCTTGCTTCACTTTCCAAAAACTATGGCAAAGAAGAGGGCTGGATAAGACTGGCTTTTATCGTAGGCGTACTGGGAGAGGTCGTTAGTATCGCTGCGCTTACAATTATTGATGCGGTCAGCAGTGTGGGCTTTGGTCTGGCACTTTTCCAAAAATTAGGATACCTTTTCCTCTTTATCTTGGTTATTTATTTGCTCTATCGTGCACTACATCTACTTTTTTGGTGGTACCCCGAACTCAAGCGTATCCTTATGCCGAAGTTGGATACCTCAGATCAGGATGTCAGGCTTGCTATTGCACTCTTTTTTATCTTGATCTCACTGATGCTGGCACTGGATTTTGAATTGGCACTGGGTACATTTATTGCAGGGGTCGCTATCTCCGCATTTTTTCATCATGAAAAACATCTGGAAGAGAAGATGAGTAGCCTTGGATTTGGATTCCTGGTGCCTCTTTTTTTTATTCATGTAGGCGCCTCTTTCGATCTTAACGCCCTTGCATACCCCCGTGTGGTGACCGGAGCAGTCCTAATCACACTGCTGATGATAGGGATGCGGATACTGGGAGGCTACCATCTCAAGCGTATTGCCGGAGACCGCAATGCTTTGTTGTCCGCCTTTGCGCTCTCCATGCCGCTGACATTGATCATTGCCGTAGCCACCATAGGATACGATGCCAGCATTATTGATATCATTATCTATTATCAGCTTATTCTGGCAAGTTTATTTGAGGTGATTCTCTCCATGCTTGCTATCAAGCTTCTTAGAAAGGGGGGAGGAAGAAGTAAGTCTACTCCGTAAGTTGAAGTAGTTCGAAATACTCTTTTTGAAGCTTCTGGTTGGAGGCTTTAATCTCTGTTCTCTCCTGGGTCAGTCTCGCCTTGTCACCTTTTAGCCTATTGAGTACGACCAAGGAATTTTCACCAAAGAGCAAGACCCCTATATAAAGACCGAGCAATACGATACCTACCAGTATCAAAAGGATACTCTTGAGCGAAAACCCAAGCCATTCATAGCGACTACTGACAGGCAAAGACACAGCAAAAACCTTCTAAAAGAGATCTCTGCCAAGATACTCAAACTGACCCAGCTCTGCTTCGATTTCCAGCAGTCTATTGTACTTAGCGATTCTGTCACTTCTAGCAGTAGAGCCCGTCTTGATTTGTCCTGTACACAGCGCCACAGCGAAATCTGCGATAAAGGTATCTTCACTTTCTCCCGAACGATGACTCATCACACAGGTATAGCCATTTCGCTGAGCCAACCGCACCGTCTGCATGGTCTCTGATACAGTACCGATCTGATTGGGTTTGATAAGAATGGAGTTGCCTATACCACGAGAAATACCTTCTGCAAAAATAGAAGCGTTGGTCACAAACAGATCATCACCTACCAGCTGCACCTTCTGTCCGAGTACTTCTGTATGCTCTTTCCAGCCCTCCCAATCATCCTCACTCAATCCATCTTCGATAG
>JALVVQ010000243.1 GCA_027023325.1 Campylobacteraceae bacterium
TGCCCTTTATGATTTGATTGGCTACAATATACCAAAAAGAAAGATGAGCCATGAACCCAAATTTTGAAATCAAAGACACAATACTTATTGATGCAGTACTAGACAAAGCTGAGTATGGTACTTTGGCACTGTGTAGCGAAAACAAACCCTATGCGGTGCCGGTCAATTTCGTACGCATTGAGAATGACATCTATTTTCATGGAGCGCTACAAAACAGAAAAATGAAGATATTGGCGCAAAATCCCACCGTATCATTTTCGGTGGTAGAGAACTATGCATTGATAGACGCTGATTTCTCCAGTACGGAAGGCTTGGCGTGTCCTGCGACGCAGTTTTTCAAATCAGTCAGCATTGATGGTGTGGCGGTGGTGCAAGAGGATCGAGCAGTCAAAGCGGAGGTCTTTGAGGCGCTTATGCGCAAGCTTCAGCCCAAAGGCGGCTACAAGCCTTTCAGCGACAATGCCTATGACAAAGCCCTGAAGGCAACGGCGGTAGTGAAGATAGAGACACAGAGACGCAGCTGTAAGTTTAAGTTTGGACAGCACTTGAGCGAAGAGCGCTTCGAGATGATCATGACACACCTGCTGGCGCGTGGTACTGAGATAGACAGGCAGACAGTAGCTATCATGCAAGCGCAGAGAAAGTAGAGGCATCCCATTTTGTAATCGTCTTGTAACCGACACCTATTATAATCCCAACAGATTTTACAAAGGTATCTTATGGGCGGAAAACTCTTCAGACATTTTTCACTCTTTTCGGCATCTCTTTCTTTTCTTCTGCTTGTGGGGATATTCTCTGTGCTTTTTACTTATGCCCAGGAGTCCATGCATACCTTTGGGTTTGATTTTCTGTTGACAGATATCTGGGAGCCCGGAGAGGATGATGAGGGCGGTGTATTTGGTGGCTATATTCCGATGATCGGTACGCTGCTCAGTACGCTGATAGCGATGGTGCTGGCGACACCTTTGGCGATGGGGATTGCGATCTTCTTGACCGAGATTGCCTCCGAAAAGGTTGCCAAGCCTGTCTCTGTCGCCATAGAGCTGTTGGCCGCGATTCCCAGTATCATTTATGGAATGTGGGGGCTGTTTTACTTCGCACCGATTGTACAGTCTGTGTTTGGCGGCAATGGCGTGGGGCTACTGACTGCAGGGATTGTGCTGGCGATTATGATTGTCCCCTTTATGGCTTCGATTACCAGAGATGCGATGCATACCACACCACCTGTCCTCAAGGAGTCTGCCTATGCGATGGGTGCGACCAAGTTTGAGGTGATCAAGGATGTGATCATGCCCTATGCCAAAGGTGGCATTATTGGCTCTGTTATTCTGGCACTGGGGCGGGCACTGGGTGAGACGATGGCGGTGGCATTTTTGATAGGATCTGTGATGACGACAGCCAGTAGAGTGACGGATCCTACGACCTCTATCCCCGTACTGCTTGCCAACAATTTTGCCGAGGCAGAGGATCTGGAGCTGAGCAGTATGTATTTTCTGGCACTGATACTTTTTGTGGTGAGTTTTGTGCTTATCTCGCTGGCAAAGTTTTACTTTTTAGGTAGCGAGGAGAAGCGATGAACAGGCTGCTGCTCAACAGAATCATTTTGACCCTTTCGACCTTTTCTGCAGTGATTGGTATGGCTTTTCTTTTTTGGATACTGATGACGCTCAGCTACAAGGGAGTCAGCAGTCTCCATCTGCATACACTGACCCATGATCTTGTCGAGGGTGGAGTTCGCAATCTGCTTTTTGGGCAGTTTGTGATGGCGATAGGTGCCTCAGTAATCGCAGTGCCAGTGGGGATGATGGCGGGTATCTGGCTGCGTGAGTATGGGCATGGTAGCAGGCTGGCCTCCGTGATCAGAAATCTCT
>JALVVQ010000244.1 GCA_027023325.1 Campylobacteraceae bacterium
CCTGAAAACCTGTCGATATCTCCTGCTTCTTTGGCACGCACCACAGGTAGCGTGGGAAAAGCAATACGATCAAGAAAATCCTCATCGACATCAAAATGAAGCTGCGCCAGCGTAATATGACTGGCAGTGGCGATCTGTTCTATCTCTTTGGCAGACTGATTGACAAACAATCCTACTTTTTCCACAAAAGGGGGAAGCCTGTCAATAATCTTCTTGGCATCCTCAGGGCTGATAAAACGAGGAGATTTTTCATAAAAGACGAAACCCAAAGCATCGGCACCTGCACGAATCGCATGCAGTGCATCTTCGAGATTGGTAATACCGCAAATTTTGACTTTCATATTCCTCCCTGTAGGGGGCGATGCCCAACGGAAATGCCCTTGGGGTATGCTATCGCACCAAATAAACCGCTTACATCAAAAAGGTGCGGTAGCAACCGCACCCTACGCTATTTTAAAGAGGTGATTGCTTCTTTGATCCCATCAGGATGCTTGTAGACAAACGATCCTGCCACCACCACATCTACCCCTGCCTCTGACAACTGCTTGACATTGACATCATTGACACCACCATCAACCTCTATCAGACACGCTGGATTGTGCTTCTCAATCAGAGCCTTAAGGCGCTTGGTCTTGTCGATCACAGAGGGGATAAACGCCTGTCCGCCAAATCCTGGGTTGACAGACATCAACAAGACCATATCCAAATCAGCCAACAGATACTCAATCGCCTCTGGCGGCGTATGGGGATTAAGGACGATTGCCGGCTTGATGCCCAATGCCCGGATCTTCTGAATCAGGCGATGAGGGTGTTTCTCCTCTTCATAATGAAATGAAATATATGCCGGCTTCAAAGGTGCAAAAAGATCCACAAAAAAACTGTTATTCTCTACCATCAAATGAATATCCAGCGGCTTGCTCGCTGCTTTGGCAACCGCCTCGACCACCACAGGGCCAATGGTCAGATTGGGGACAAAGTGTCCATCCATCACATCCACATGCACCAGATCGCAGCCTCCTTTACAGATCGCTACCACATCCTGTGCCAAATGTCCGAAATCTGCTGACAATATACTGGGGGCTACTTGCATCACCTACCTTTTATGGTTAAATTTTTCAAGATTATACCACAGAGTTGTAAAACTTTACTACTTTTAAGCATTTTAGGCTATAATCGCAAAACTTTTCTATTGCCAACTTTTGGCATAGAGCATAAAACTAAAACAAAAAGGCTTTATCATGTCAAGAAGATGTCAAGTAACAGGCAAAGGTCCATTGGTAGGTAACAATGTATCACACGCAAAGAACCACACAAAAAGAAGACAACTTCCAAACCTCAGAACCGTCAGGATTACACTCGAGGATGGAACAAGAAAGAAAATCAAAGTAGCCGCTTCTACGCTTAGAACCATGAAGAAAAAAGCAGCACTAGCAGAGATCGCTTAGGTTCTCCCTCCTCGGAGAGCCCTTACACCTCACACTCCCACACGATGAAAACCCCAAAAGAGTTTCTCGGCTGGAAAACCTCCCCCAAACCACATATTACTCTCAATGATGAGTTCTATGGTCATTTAGCACCTTTTAGACTCCCTTTTATCCTCACGATTTTGGTCATGTTGATCGGAACCATAGGCTATATGGCAATCGACAATTTCCCTCTCATGGATGCTATATATCAAACTGGAATCACCTTCACCACCGTAGGATATGGGGAGATACAGCCTATATCCGACATGGGAAGGATATTTACCATTACTTTGATTATCCTAGGGTTTGTGGTCTTTTCTATCGCTGTGGGCATTATCGCGGAAGTCGTCAAGAAAGGCGAATTTCAAAAAACTGCTAAGGAGAGAAAAATGCTCTACGAAATCGCCAGACTCAAAAAACATTTCGTGATCTGCTATCATAATGAATTTACAGCACAGGTCACTAAACAACTCAGAACCAACCATATACCCTTTGTGGTTGTAGACCCCAGGGAGGACATGGAAGAGATTGCAAAAAAATATCATTATCCCTATTTTATCTCCGCCGAACCCCATACAGATGAGGGCATTCTCAAATCATATCTTTCCAGTGCAAAAGGGGTGATTACTTTGGCGGACAATGTCGCTGACAATATTGCTGTAGTCGCCTCAGCAAGGCTCTACGAGGAAGAAATAGGCAGACATAAATATCTTATCATCTCCAATGCCAAAAATGATGAAGATGCCCAGAAGCTCTCCAAGCTGGGTGCCGACAGTGCTGTCACCGCCACCAACCTCATGGCAAAGCGCATCAATGCGATCGCCATCCGTCCAGAGATGGAAAATATGCTCGAAGAGTTTCTCTATCGAAGCGACACGCCGCTAGATATGGAAGAGGTCAAAGTCTCCAAAGTCAGCTGGCTCGTACTCAAAAAGCTCAAAGATGCCAAACTACGCACCGCTGCCAATGTTACCATTATTGGTATCACTCCCAAAGAAGGGCAGTTCATTCCCATGCCCAAAGGCGATACCATCATCATGCCCAAAAGCAAGCTGATCATCATTGGCACTAGTGAAGGGATTCGCAAAGCCAAACGCATTATTAAGATGCACACAAAACCAGAGGAGCTTGGCTATGTATAAAATTATCCCACTAGAAAATGGTCTGGCAGCGGTACCTGGATTTTACTGTGGCGCTACCAATGTCGGTATGCGACCAGACAAAACACAAGGCGATGTCGCCTTCATACGAAGCGAGACACCCTGCGATGTCACTGCCGTGTTTACTTCTAACACATTCCAGGCTGCACCCATTAAGCATTTTCAGAGATACCCCGAAGGCTTCCAGACAGATTTTGTCCTGATCAATGCCAAAAATGCCAATGCCATGACGGGAGAAAAAGGCATCGAAGATATCGACACTATCATGACCGCACTCTCTTCTAGAATAAAGGTTCACAACCCGCTCATGTCCTCCACCGGAGTGATAGGGTACCGGCTGCCTGTAGAAAAAATCATGACAGCTTTTGATGCGCTTGATTTCACTGCTACTGATTCCGACAAAGCTGCCAGAGCCATCATGACCACTGATCAGTTCAAAAAAGAACTCGCCTACAAAGTTGAACTTGACAATGGTGAGTGCTTTCATATTGCAGCCATCTGCAAAGGGGCAGGTATGATCAACCCTGCTATGGCAACTATGCTCTGCTTTATCGTCACAGATGTCGCTATCCCCAGGTCTGATATGGATGCCCTGCTTTTGTCCGGCGCGGAGCACTCTTTTAATCGTATCTCAGTGGATGGCGATACCTCCACCAACGATACTGCCATGCTCCTGTCCAACCAACAGAGTGACACTTATAACAAAGAGGCTTTTTCCAAAGTACTCAATACACTCATGTTTGAATTGGCAATGATGATTCTCAAAGATGGAGAAGGTGCCAACAAACTGGTAAGCTTCGAAGTCAAAGGAGCCAAGAGCGACATGGAGGCGCAAAAAGCGAGCATGGCACTCAGCAATTCGCTATTGGTCAAAACAGCCCTGTTTGGCGAAGACCCCAACTGGGGCAGAATTGCCTCCACCATCGGTGCAAGCGGCATCAGCTGCGATGAGAATAAGCTGACTATCCACTATGACGACCTCCTGATCTATTCTGATGCTTTCAGAGAGCTGGACAAAGAGAGAGAAGCGCAGGCCTATACCATTATGAAACAAGAGCAGTTCAAGGTATCCTGTGATCTAGGACTGGGGGAGGGAAGCTATACCTCCTATGGCTGTGATCTGAGCTATGAATATGTCAAGATCAATGCAGAGTATAGAACCTGATTTCTAAAACCTGCTTTAGGGATTTATCTCATGCTAACTGCAAAGAAGCTATAATAGAGAGTTAAAAATTACATACAGGAGACACCATGTTAGCAGAATATAGAGATGAAATACATGACCTAAAAATACAAAATGCACATTTTGCAAAGATTTTTGAAAAGCACAATGAATTGGATCAGAAAGCCACAGATGCAGATGAAGGCAGACTTCACCTCAGTGATACAGAGATCGAAACCATCAAGAAAGAGAAGCTTCTCCTCAAAGACGAAGCCCTCAAGATGATTCTTGAGTATCGTAAGAGTAAAAAGGCATAAGCCTTTTTACTCTTACCCTGATACTATCCTCTACAACGCCTCGACATACCACCCCTTCTCTTCCAAAAACAGTTTTGCCTTTGAACATATAGGTGCCTCAAACAGTAGGTATTTCTTTTTGATTTTGCTCCCTATGTGCTCTTCAAGCCTATCATGAAGCATCATAAATGTCTCTGCTTCTTTTCTAAGGATACGGCTTTTTTTGCGAACGACAAGAATCGTAGTATAGTATGCCTCCATATCTACACCAAGATAATACAAGATTTTCTTGCGCGTACCAAGTGCTTTGAGATCTACGTACACCAAAGAACGAAACAGATGTTTCTTTTTTCTAAAATGTTCTACTACACACTTCATGGTTTCTCTCTTAGTGGATGATAGCGGGTTACCGTCTCTTGCAGCGCGCGCTTTTCTATATGGGTGTAGATCTGCGTAGTGATCAGTGAGCTATGACCCAAAAGCTCCTGTACCACACGGAGATCTGCACCTCCGATAATCAAGGCAGAAGCAAAAGAGTGGCGTAGCACATGCGGTGAGACACCCAGATACTTCTTGATGATCTTGTAAGCAGAGATGCGGCTCAATACACCCCCTCTGTAATTAAGCCAGAGATGGCTGCTCCTTACATCAGAAGCCTGAAGGTACTGCTCCAGCGCTTCTATGGCCATAGGTGCCAAAGGCACCATACGCTCCTTTTCTCCTTTGGCATAGCGGATCTTGAGCCAACCATCCAGTATATCATTGCGCCTAGCCGAGAGTGCCTCGGAGATACGACATCCGCTGGCATAGAGGAAGAGTATCAACGCATAGTCTCTTTTCCCCATCACCGTGCCCCTATCTATCAATGAGAGTCCACTCATCACCTCATCAAAACTAAGATATTTTGGAAGATTTTTTGGAATCTTTGCCATAGGAATCTTGATAGGGTTATGAGAGAAGTCATGTGTATGACAAAAATGATAAAAGGCATTGATAGCTGAAAGTTTTCGGTTAAGGGTGCGTTTATTGTCAAAAGCAGTAAGAAATGCAAGCAAGTCTTCACTCTCGACAGAGAGAAGCGGCTTGCTCAACTGTGACTCAAACTGCTTAAGATCAGAGAGATAGGAGGAGACAGTACCCTTGTCTAATGCCTTGGTTACGCCGATATACTCCTCAAATGCAACAAGTAGCTCATTGTGCATCTAGGGCTACGAGACCTTATTTGGTCTCAATCGTATAGTGCTTAAGAAGTCTTGCGATGCTGGCTACAGGAGAGTTTTCTGCCACCAGTGACAATTTCTGCTTTGCAATCTCTTTCTTACCCTTTTTTAATGCCTCAAAAGCCTCTTCTACCAATGCCAACTCCTGATAGTAGGTAGAATCCACCACTTTATTATCTAGCACGGCAGCATGATACTTGCTTATGTCTGCAATCAGCGTATCGTTATTGCTGCTCAAGGCTTGTAACACATCACCCTGTTGCTTCTCTACCGCTTGTATATAGGAAAAGAGTGCATAAAGCTTAGAATTCTTCTCTTGGAGTGTCTTGCGTGCTGCTGCATCCTCTGGTTGTTTTTGGAGTGTGAGCAGTGCCGCATTGGCCTGCTGTAGCTGGCTATTTTGATAGGCAGCCATACCTGCCCTGCCACCAAAGAAAAGCACCAAAGCAATCACTGCTGCCCAGAGCTTAAATTTATGTTTTTTGTAAAGTTTTTCCAGTTTAAAAGCACTTTCCAGTATCTTTTCATCGCCACTCAAAGCCTCTTTGACAAAGCCTGCCTGATCTTTTAGACTCACTATGGTCTCCTTATTCTCATACTTAAAATATTTTGAGGCAATTATATCCAATTAAGCCAAAACTTTTACTGCGAGACTCTTTGGCAGATAGCTTCATAATTCTACAATGGTTGCACCCAGGTTTCCTGGTACCCTGTAAAACTTCTGTATCTTGGGATGGTGCGCCAAATACTCTGTGACCAGCCTGGCAAGAATACCACTGCCGGTACCATGAATAATCTCCACTTCATTGAGCCCATTCACCAAGGCATCAGAGAGAAACTTGTCTACTTTCTCTATCGCCTCGTCTCCGTACATCCCTAGGAGCTTGATAGAGAGTGCAGCACCGCTTTTCTCTACGGTACTGCTGGCTTTGGGCGGTGTTGGCTTGATCTTTGGTAGGGGCTCTGTACTCTTTTTAAGCGTAGAAAGTGGTACACGCATTTTGAGTCCATCCACGATAATCGTCGCTTCTTTGGATCGGATTGAGAGTACTTCACCACGATGGGAGCGATACTTGACCCTGTCTCCAACCTCTACTGCCACAGTGGTAGACTCTGGCTCTTTTTTTGCTTTTTGCTTATGTTTATGTGCCTCATTGAGCAGCCTTCTGGCATCAGGTGAGGCTTTTGTTTTGAGTGCTTTTTGAGCTCTTTTGGTCGCAGCATTGTATCTGTTTTCCAGCGTTGCCAGTGCTTTTCTCTGCTCCTCCTGCATCTTTTCTTCGAGCTGCTCTAAATGTGCCTGCTTTTTTTGCAGCTTCTGTTCCTGTGCCTCTACGGTCTCTATCTTGCGTCGCATCTCCTGTTCGAGGGCTGTGGACTTCTCTATCAGTTCTCCCAGCTTCTCTTTATCCTCACCGTACAGCTGCTTCGCCTGCTCTATCACCAAAGGAGAGATACCATAGCGCTCCGCCGTCTCGAAGGCATAGCTTTTGCCGATACTCCCTTGCAAAAAGGTATAGGTAGGCAGCCTGCGCGCTTCATCATACAGTGCTGCGATGAGCTCTACCTCATCATCGGCTGCCATCAAGGAGGCCAGTCTTTTGTGATGGGTCGTTACTACAAAGCTGTTGCCTCTGCGCTTGAGTGCTTCAAGCAGGACTTTAAAAAGTGCCGCTGCCTCATCTGCATCCGTACCCAACTCTATCTCGTCCACTCCTATGAGGGCATCTTTTTGGCGGAAGAGTTTGGAGAACTCCTGCATCCTGCCTGCAAAAGTCGAGATATCATGCTTGACTGACTGAGGATCATCAATAATCGCTTCGATATGTTTGTATTTTCCAATTCTTGTTTCTGCTGCATTACAGCGAAAAGGAAGCAGGTGCTTACTCATATAGACCGCAGAGAGGATGGATTTGAGCAGCATCGTTTTACCACCAGCATTGACACCGGTAATCAGCATGATCGGCTTGTCGAGGGTGATAGTCACAGGTATCGGACGCTCTATCGCAGGATGGGCAAAGCTGTGCAGCACCATGCCTTTTTGTGCATCAGGCAGCACAAACTCATAATCCTTTGCCTTGGCAAAGCCCACTCTTGCCTGATAATGGTCAAAACGATCATACTCTTTATCAATATAATGCAAAAATCGTTCCCAGCGATAAAAGACTTCAGAAAATTGTTTGCAGTAACGCCAGACGATATCCTCTTTTCGCTGTAAAAGTACCTTCCCTTGCTCTTTCAGTGCAGCGATTTTTTGAGGCACAATATAGAAGAAACCCGCAGGACTTCTACCCACAACTGTCGCCTTGAGTGCCTGCGTAAAGCCTCCTCTGACCAGCAGTGTCTCCTCATCATGATAGAGGTGGATCTGTGTATCGACCAGATAGTCAGAAAGTTTGGCACTGTGGGTCAGGGCATAAAGGCTCTCTTTGATGGCTCGTTTGTTTTGCCCCATGGCACGATGAATATCCAGCAGTTCTGGCTCTTTTTCTGGATTGATTTCGCCTTCATCGCTAAAGTATCCCATGACATCGCGTATCTCATCGTGCACCTCTATGCCATGTATCCAGCTGTGAAGTGGTTCAGGAAGCAGTGTATTCTTAAGTCTGTTAAAATAACTGATGATACTCACAAAAGCATACAGCTCATCCAGTGACAGTACCGCCTGCTTACGAAGTCTGGCAAGAGGAGACTGGAGTGGAGGCAGTGCTTTGGGAGCAGGATATTCTATGGTGGAGAGTGCTTTGATATAGCGGTAATGATGATGAATATCGCCCTCAAGTACGATAGATTTGGGTCTGACGAGAAAGCTCTGAAAGGCATGAGTATAGCGATCGAGATCAAGTTTCTGTACAATGGTCTCCCGATGCTCCTCTACCGCCATCAGGACTCCCCGCGTATCTGATAGGTGATATCTCCTGCACCAAATGCCACTACCAGATCGTGGTCATATTCACGAATCACATGGCCATCTCGTATCACTTTGACGGTACTGTCCTCTCTGGTCACACTGTCTGCCATCAGAAGTTTGTACCGACTGAAAGCGCCTTTGAGGTCTATCTCTACTTCGATCTCTCCTGCGGCCCATATCGGAAGAATCACCAGCTCATCTACGCCTGCAAAGCACTCTACAAACCCTTCAAGATTATCTATGGTTCGACTGTAT
>JALVVQ010000245.1 GCA_027023325.1 Campylobacteraceae bacterium
ATGCTATTCAATATAGTATCACCTGACTTATATCTCCAGAAATTTTACCATTTAATATAAAAATGATATACTTCTTATATGAGATTCGAATATGACAGCAACAAAAGCCTATCAAATAAGCAAAAGCATGGTATTGATTTTGAAGAGGCAAAGCTTCTTTGGGATGATGACAGAATGGTTGAAATCTTAACCACCTATGAAGATGAAGAGAGATTCATCAGCATTGGAAAAATCAATACTAAATTTTATACTGTTGTTACAACCATTCGTAAAGAAAAAATCAGAATAATTTCTGCACGAAGAGCAAGAAAAAAGGAGATTGAAATCTATGAAAGCTGAAGAATTTGATAAAATATTTGATGACAACAAAGAAGATATCATCGAATATCTTGACCTATCGACACTCAAAAGACCAAACCTAGAACCAAAAAGAATCAACATTGACTTCCCTACCTGGATGGTCAAAAAACTTGATGAAGAAGCACAACACATTGGCGTAAGCCGTCAAGCTATCATTAAAACTTGGTTAGCTGAAAAGCTTCTTCAGAATAAGCATCATGGAGTGACTGCGTAACAAAATAGAGTAGAGATGAGAAGTCATGAGCATTTTGGTAACTCAATCCACAAACACCACCCCCAAAGACTTAGCCCCATGCGCACCGATCACCAATGCCTGCTCGATATCCGCTGTCTTGGAGGGGCCAGAGATAAAGCATCCAAAGCCCATCTCCTCAAATCCTATCCTCTCGTATGCCTCATGCATCGTATGGACGATCTCTCCTCTGGGTATCACACAGATGAGATGCTCAGCGATGAAGTAGAGGGCGCGGTGCTGGTTGGCTGGGTTTTTGACCCAGACTGCGCCGTTCTCTGCTACGGCAAATTCTGCGTGAACGATGGCCAAATCGACGGTGGAGAGATCGTGGGGGTCTGTGATCTCGTCTAGGTTTAGTGTGCCTATCTCACAGCCAGGGACATTGGAGGCGATCACTTTGGCATCAGGGTAGTACTCGGCGATGATAGCTTCCCATTTGTCACCCTCGATCACTTCGCCTCCGACACTCTCTAGCATTGTTTTGAAAGTTTCGGGCTTGTTCTCAAAGGTCACTCCTAGCCCTTCCAGTGAAGGAAGTACTGTCTCTTCTGCATGAGTGGTTCGGATGGTGTGTAGGATTTTTTCTTTGGCGGTCATGTGTAGAGCCTTTCGGCGATGCTTTGACGGCAGGGTATAGTGCCATGATGGTGTGTTGGCAAACACACCCTACGCATTTTTGTGGATATATCATACGCCTTCCGTGTCATTTTTTCTCCTTTTTGTATAGCTCTTTGAAGCTCTGCTTTGGCATCAGGGGAAGCTCTCTGCCTTTGCCCCAGATATTGGCTTTGGAGTAGATGATCTTTCGTGGTAGGTGTGGAACGATCTTTCTGGCTACTTTGCCAGCACCGTCCATCAGCTTGGGGTGCTCCATGAGCCATGCGGTGGCTCTGAGTATGTTGCGTTTCTTCCATGCCATGAGCCCTGCTTTGACACTGTCTTGGCGGTGATGGTAGAGCTGTTTGTCCAGGTCTATCATGCTTGGGCAGACATGGCTGCATGAGGCACAGAGGGTGCAGGCAAAGGGCAGACTCTTGTGCTCCTCTGGGTTTCTAAATGCTCCCAGGGTAGAGCCGATAGGGCCAGGTATCACATAGCCGTAGCTGTGCCCTCCGCTGCGTCGGTAGATCGGACAGGTATTCATACAAGCCCCACAACGAATGCAACTCAGAGACTTGCGGTACTTGTCACTCTCTAGAAACTGGCTTCTGCCATTGTCCACGATGACGATATGCATCTGTCCTCCCTCTACAGGGGCATGGAAGTGTGAGGTA
>JALVVQ010000246.1 GCA_027023325.1 Campylobacteraceae bacterium
CAAAGTACTCTCTGGCAGAATACTTCAAAAAGGAAACGGAATTCCTATGGTTATTTTAGTTTTTACTGTTGTTTCAGTTATCTTTTATAAAACGGCTTGTATATGTTGGATTATACACTTCTTTTTCTATGCTTAGTAAATGCTGTAGGATTAAGCTATAATCATCCCCTAAAGAAAGGCAAACAATGAAAGAAAAACTAGAAGATACGATAAGCGAGAAAAGCATAGAAAGAATGGTGAGGACATTTTACCCTATGGTCCTGAAGGATGACTTGGTGGGGCCGTTTTTTGTAGAAAAGTTGGGATCTGATATTAGCTCTGATATATGGGAAGAGCATCTTGTGCTCATTAGCCATTTTTGGGCTTTTGCGGCCTTGGGAGATGAAAAGTATACGGGGCGTCCTATGGCACCCCACTTTGGAATGAAGGGTATAAGCAGAAAAGCTTTTGAACAGTGGCTCAAGCTCTTTGCAGAGGCTGTAGACAAGGTCTATCTCCCAGAGAGGGGAGTGTATTTCAAAACCAAAAGTGCAAATATTGCCGAGAACTTTATGCGCAATCTGGGGCTGTGAAGGGCTTTTGGCAGAAGTGCCTTCTTTTGGGCTGATCTATATTTGGCTTGGCAATAGGATAAAGCAGGTACACTAACAAATACATATATCAGGAGACTAGAGTGAAAAAAGTTTTTCAACTGACCGACCCAAAGAAGCATGCAGACCGTGTGCTAGAAGCTATCAAACATGATATCAGAAAATACGTCAAACGCGAAACACGAAAAGACCTGCTGGAGCCAGAGACGACCTACTGGAATCTTGACTGCAAGATAGGGGCCACTGCAGAAGCGGCAGAGACTATAGCCTACAAAGAGCTCCTCAAAGCACTGGAGAGTATACAGGCTACAGATGCCGCACAAGTCTACATAGAGATCATGGCAAAAGCCGTACCCAAGCCACTAAAGCCGACCAAAGAAGCACCAGCCGAAGAGGTAGCGAGTAGTGAGTCTGCAGAGTAGTAATTGGATTTTGGCCGTGCTGCTTATGGGTTGAAGATATGAAAAAAATTCTTTTTGCTATTTTTGTCCTTTTCCTTTTGGTCATAGGCTATGGCTTGGTGACTGTCTGGCTGGATGATAGTTATGTCCCTGATGCAGAATGCGCCAGTGATAGCTCGATAGCAGGCACAGTAATGCGTCTGAATGTCCCTGGGGAGTTCAGTGATGATGCGGTGCAGCGTAGCTTTGAGGTGCGTGTACCTGAAGGATACAGAGAGGATACGCCTGTGCCTCTGCTTGTGTGGTTTTCTCCTGGCGGTGGGTCAGACAGGGTAGCATCTGTACCTCCTGTCGTGGATTTTCATACATTCTTGGTGGTAGCCATACCATACTCGGATCATAAGCTCCCTCGCCTTGCGATCAAAGCAGGAGAGGAGCAGATCAATGCCTTTTGGAAATATGAAGCGCCCATGCTGGCATACCTGCGATACCGCTTCCCCAACATAAGTCAGCATGTGCGTATCGCTGCGGGTTTCAGCAGTGGTGCACATCTGGTAGGATCGGGGATTGATCTAGATTGGCAAGGCTTTACAGACTTTTTCACTGCATTTGTATTACATGAGGGAGGGTATGGCCCGAAGATGCATTTTTTTGGTATACGGTCTGAACATAAACTGCTGGTCACATACGGTACGCAAAAAGGGTATCGTAGCTATGGCAAGGTGGTGGCACGCAAAATGAAGCATGCAGGCATACATCCCACTATCATCACGCTTCCTCGTACCACTCATGCCATGACGCAGGAGAGTATGGATGCTATAAGGGAATGGATAGAGCAGACTGTGTTGCCTTGATGCCTATGGACTACTGCAAAACCC
>JALVVQ010000247.1 GCA_027023325.1 Campylobacteraceae bacterium
TATCGTCCGATGATGGCTAGATTGGAGGGTGCATCCTGAGGCTCAGGCTTCTCAACCATCTCTGTCACCACAAAAAGTGCTGACTCTGATACCAAAGGTTCTGCTGCTACGACACCATACTTGTGTGTCTCCTCGGGCGGAATCTCTTCGACAGCGACAATGCAGTGGTCTGGATAGCGGGTATGCAGTGCAGTCATCTGCAGAAGTACTGCATCTCCTGTATTGGTACACAGATCATCAGGTAAAAGCACAGCAAAAGGCGCACTGCCAACCAAAGGCTCTCCTGTTAGGATCGCATGTCCAAGACCTTTCATCTCCAGCTGCCTTGTATAGGTAAAAGTACAGGACGAGATTACTTTGTCAATCTCCTCTAACAACGCCTCCTTGCTGCTACCGGCAATACTTTGATGGATATCTACATGGGTATCAAAATGATCTTCGATCGCTTTTTTATATTTGCTCGTGACCATTGCCATGGTAGTGCAGCCTGCCTCCATCGCCTCCTCGACTGCATACTGTATGAGTGGCTTGGTCAGTATCGGGAGCATCTCCTTGGGGATTGCTTTGGTTGCAGGCAGAAATCGGCTACCATATCCTGCTACGGGGAAAAGACAGGTATTGATCATAGAGACTCCTTGGCTTGTTGTATGAGTGCATTGAGCTTCGCTTCGTAGTGCTTTGCCATCGCTTCGTCTGTGGATTCGAATCGAGTGACCAATACTGGTGTCGTATTGCTGGCTCTGACCAGACCCCACCCCTGCTCAAAATTAATTCGTACACCATCCACATCAATGATAGTCACTATTTTTGGGAAATCTTCAGGCGGATTTTGGAGCAGTTCTTTTACTTTCTCTACAAGCAAAAACTTTTCCTGCTCAGTAGTCTCAACTTTGATCTCCTCTGTCGAGAAAACCTGTGGCAATGCCTCTATCTCAGCATCCAAGTCTATGCCTTCTGCTATCAATTCCAACATACGCAGTGTGGCATAGATCGCATCGTCATAGCCAAAATAGCGATGCTTAAAAAAGATATGCCCGCTTACTTCGCAGGCAAGGTCTGCACCGGTCTCTTGCATCTTGACTTTGAGATTGGAGTGTCCTGTTTTGTACATGATAGCCGTTGCCCCTCTTCGTTCCAGCTCATCATACATCACCTGAGAACACTTTACCTCACCGATCACCGTTGGTGCCTCCATCTTCATCGTATAGAGCAGTGCCATTTGGTCGCCCTTGATATTGTGTCTATGCGTTAGTACAGCGATACGGTCGGCATCGCCATCATAGGCAAAGGCAATATCCCCCTCCTCTGCTAACGCTCTTTTAAGATCAGCAAGATTGGCTTCGACGGAAGGATCAGGGTGATGGTTAGGGAAAGTGCCATCGGGCTCACAGTAAAGCCCTCTGTAGTCCAATGATAACGCATCAAATATCTCGCTCAGCACCGTATCGGCCACACCATTACCACAGTCAACAACAATTTTTTTCTTTAGTCCTTTTAGATGAAAAAAGTGCCTTACCATGAAATCAATATAGGGGGTTTTGATATCAACTACTGTCCTCTCTGCATTGTCAGGTATTACCCTGTCTTGATTGGCAATAATTTCATCACCCAGAGCATAGATATCTTCTCCAAAAAAAGGACGCTTGTCTATCGTTATTTTAAACCCGTTATAGGGAGAAGGATTATGTGAACCGGTAATCATAATTGAGGCATCAGGAGAGGTCTCCTGCTTGGCTGCCTTTATTGTTTGGAAATTGGAAAAATAGTTAACAGGTGTGGCCACCATACCCATGTCCAAGACAATACAACCCGCAGCATTGAGCCCCGAAGTCAAGTAGTCTCTGAGG
>JALVVQ010000248.1 GCA_027023325.1 Campylobacteraceae bacterium
GTGGTGTATAAAGCGTGTCTTTGGCTGCTCCTTTGGCACGATGTGCTTTGCTGTCTAGCTTGTCTTTGGCGATAGCGATGACGGGGAGATTGACCCCTACTTGCTTGAGCAAGGCTATAGCCAGGTTGAGATTGGCTTGTCCGCCGTCCAGAAGCCATAGGTCAGGAGGAGGAGAGATATCAAAGTTTTTGATGCGTCTTTCCAGCATTTCGGTCATTTGTGCTGTCTCATCTCTGCTGCTTAGTGCATATCTGCGATAGGAGGATTTGTCCCATTTGCCTTCATCCCATGTTACCATGGCACCCACAGAAGCTTCCCCCATCATGTGGGAATTATCAAAGGCTTCTACGCGATAAGGGGGAAGCGTGAGTGACAGCAGGCTTTGTATCTCTGGCTCGATACCCGCGACTGTCTGTTTTCTTTGCCTCAATATCTCCTCAGCATTGTTCTTTGCCAGCAAAATGAGCTTTCTTTTTTCTCCTCGCTGAGGATATTTGAGAGTCAGTGGGGTACCCAGTGTTTTGACCAGGGTCTTGGATATCTCCTCCATTGCATCAAAACTGTCTGCTACCAAAATCTCTTTGGGAAGAGAGGGCAGCTGGGTGTTGTAGTAGTCCAACAGAACCTGTTTGTAGGCTTCACTCTTGTCGAAGTATGCCGTATGTCTAAAGAGGGTATGAGAAGAGGAGATGACTTTGCCCTCTCTCATGAAAATTCTTACGATAACACCCTGTTCTTTGCCTGTGCTGATGGCAAAGATATCAATATTGCTGCGGTTGGCAAAGTCAATCCCCGAGCGAAGCTTGAGGGACTCTATGACTGTGATCTGATCTCTTATCTTTCCAGCCTCCTCGTATCTCTCCTCCATTGCTAATTGGGTCATGCGGGTCTGGAGTCTGACAATAATCTTGTCTCTATGGTGTATGGCTTCTTTGGCCTCAGCAATGATGGCATGATACGCTTGAGGGGTGACTTTCTGTTCACAGGGTGCCAGACATTTGCCTATTTGGTGAAAGAGGCAGGCTTGCCCCCCCTCCAGACCGCTTCGTTTTTGTACTAAGGGATAAATCTCATAGAGAGCATCCAGCAAAGCCCTTCCTCCTGTGGGGAAAGGCCCGTAATAGCGTATCTTTTTTCCTTTGATCACCTTTCTGGTCAGTTCAAACCGAGGAAAATCCTGTGATTCATCAATATAGATATAGGGATAGGTCTTGTCGTCTCTGAGCAGGATATTGTATTTGGGTCTGAGCTGTTTGATCAGGGAGTTTTCCAGGATCAGGGCATCCTCTTCACTCTCTACAATGATGTATTCTAGATGTACGGCTTCTGAGAGCATCTTGAGTATCCTGGCGCCTTGCGCAGGGTTAGGATGGAGTTGGGGGGTAAATCGCCAGTAGCTCTTGACACGGCTTTTGAGACTTTTGGCCTTGCCTACATAGAGCAGTTTTCCATTTTGGTCAAAGTATTGATAGATACCGTAGGTGTCGGGTAGGTTTCGGATGGTCTTAATCATAAACGCGGTCAGTTCCCCAAAGGATCTTTTTGCTTTGCAATCAGTGTCTTGGTGTAGAGAAATTTCTGCTTCAGTGCCTCATTTTCGAGCTCTATCGTGAAATCTCCACTGGAGAGCTCACTATAATAGGGGATGGTGTCACGCTTCTTTGTCTCTTCGGCAGTATGATGTTTGGCATTGAAAAATACGACCTTGTCAGCAGTGTGGGCTTTGCATTCTGCTGCATGTATCCTGAGAGTCGCTAATAGCTCTTTAAAGAGTTCTTTATTATAATTGAGCTCCATTTTATAGCCGGGGTGAGATAAAGCGATAAAAAGCGTATCATTTTTGATATAGACAAATGCGATGGCTTTTTGAAATCTTGGCGGCAGCAATGCCATAAATTTTTGATAGCAAGTATGCTGTACAAGGGAGCCAAATTGGGGCTGATGTGTAAGAAGAGAGAGAATCTGTTTGCTGCTTTTCATCGTGTAGTTTTTCATGGCGGCATTATAACATTGCTATGCTGTGTATTTTTGTTGCAGGGGTGTGGGTATAAGACCAAGCCGGTATATCTGGGTTGCAAGATTGATCCTCCTTCCATGATACAGCATGTGCAAGCAGACAAGAAGGATTTGAGTGAAAAAATATGATGTGTTGATTATAGGTGCGGGTATCGCAGGACTCTATGCGGCCATGCGTTTGCCAGAGAGCATGAAGGTGCTGGTGGTGTGCAAGGATATCCCCTGGGAGTGCAATACCTTCTATGCGCAAGGCGGTATCGTCACGGCACTGGATGAGGTGGATATCCCCCTTCATGTAGAAGACACCATGAAGGCCGGAGCATTTCACAATGACAAAGAGGCAGTAGAGGTACTGTCCCGTACATCGTTGGAGACCACTGCTGATATGCTTGCAAAGGGTATGGAGTTTGATAAAGACGCAGAGGGCAATCTGCTCTATACCAAGGAGGCAGCACACTCGGTAGCACGGATTCTGCATGCGGATGGAGATGCAACGGGGCGCTATATGCACTACTTTATGATGGTACAAAACAGACATATGCTACAGAAAAATACGCTGGTCTATGACCTGCTGATCGAAGAGGGTAGATGCTACGGTGTCAAAGCGATGGTTAACTACCGGCCTCAAACTATCTATGCCGATCATATTGTCATTGCCAGTGGCGGTATTGGCTCACTCTATGCGTTCAATACCAATTCCCGAACCGTCAGTGCCGATATTCATGGTATCTGTGTGGAAAAAGGCATCGAACTGGCAGACATGGAGTTTATGCAGTTTCATCCGACGGTATTTGTCGATACGCCCTATGCCAGGAAGCTACTGTTGACCGAAGCCCTTAGGGGCGAGGGGGCTCATGTGGTCGGAGAGAGAGGCAATCGCTTCCTTTTTGAGTATGATCAGCGGGGAGAGTTGGCGAGTAGAGACATTGTCTCGCGCGGCATTTTTGATTACAAACGCAAAACCGGAGAGCAGGTATATTTGGATTTTTCTATGTTTGAGAAGCAATGGTTTCGTGCGAGATTTCCCAATATCACCCAGACATTTGAGGCATTGGGCTACCATTTCCCCGAAGACAGAGTGGCTATTTCTCCTGCGTTTCATTATGCCAACGGGGGCATTGCTGTAGATATCGACAGTACAGTGCCTGGCATCAAAGGGCTCTATGCCATAGGAGAGGTTGCTCGAACCGGAGTGCATGGTGCCAATCGACTGGCATCCAACTCTCTGCTTGAAGGAATGGTCTTTGCCAAGCGTGCCGTAGATCATATTTTGGGAGAGGAGAAATCTTTGCTAAAAATACCTGCTTTTGATAAAGATTACGATAATATACTTCACCAGAAAGATGACAAAACATACAAACATCAACTTCGACAAATCATGTGGAAGAATGTAGGTATTATCCGAACTCGAGAAGGGCTGATCGAAGCAAAAAACTTTATCTACGATGTAAAAAACAGAGAGATAGGGAGATTGCTGGAACTTCGACTCAATACTGCAGCTGCCATTGTAAGCGCAGCCCTTGCGAGAAAAGAGTCACTGGGATCACATTATATAGAAAAGGCATCACATGCATGAGCAGTTACACTTGACGACGACTTGGGTAGGAATACTCTCTTTGATTATTTTTGTTGCAGGCTATTACTTTATCGCTGCAGAGGATAAATATCATATCAACAAAGCCAAACCCGCACTCTTGGCAGGCACCTCTATCTTTATGCTGATTGGTCTCTATTTCTCTTTGCATGGTATGGACGGTCATGCGCTTGAGAGCGCCGTAGAAGAGTTAATTGTTGAGATTGCAGGTATTTTCTTCTTCCTTCTTGTGGCGATGACCTATATCGAGGCGATGATTGATCGTAAGGTTTTTTCTGCCTTGAGATACAATTTGGTCTCCAAAGGCTATACCTACAAAAAGCTTTTTTGGATTACGGGTTTGCTCGCCTTCTTTATCTCCCCTGTCGCAGACAACCTGACCACAGCACTGATTCTTTCTACTGTTTTATTGACGATAGACAAAGAAAATAAGGCATTTTTGGTTCCCGGTGCTATCAATCTCGTGGTGGCGGCCAATGCTGGTGGGGCATGGAGTCCCTTTGGTGATATTACGACACTGATGGTTTGGATAGACGGCAAGGGTGCCTTTACTGAATTTCTCTTTCTCTTCCCTGCGGCGATCGTAGGCTGGTTTGTGACAGCATGGCTCTTGAGTCGTGTGGTACCTGAGGGCATGCCACCCTTTCATGCAGATGAGAAGAAGATAGAGATAGAGGAGGGTGGAAAAGTCATTATAGGACTCTTTGCAGTGACTATTTCTATGGCAGTACTCTCCCATCAGGTCATGCATCTGCCTGCGATGTGGGGAATGATGTTTGGTCTGGCACTTCTGAAAATGTATGTCTATACGCTCAATAGAAATGCAGGCCCCACCCATCTCAATGCGTTTTCATGGATTGCCAAGATAGAAAATGACACGCTGCTCTTTTTCTTTGGTATTCTGGCAGCTGTAGGCGGGCTGCATTTCCTTGGCTATCTGGAGTATTTTACAAAACTCTATGAGAGTGCAGGTGCAACGACGGTCAATATTGGTGTGGGTTTTCTCTCTGCAATTGTGGACAATGTTCCCGTCATGTCAGCGGTACTCAAAGCAGACCCTAATATGGGCACAGATGCCCAGTCTCAATGGATGCTGGTGACGATGACTGCGGGTATCGGTGGCTCATTGATTTCTTTTGGATCAGCAGCAGGCGTAGGTGTCATGGGCAAGATGCATGGTATCTACACTTTCTCTTCGCATATCAAACTGGCATGGACAGTGCTTGCAGGCTATATCGTCTCTATCGCTATCTGGTATGTGCAGTTCGAGATCTTACATATTGGTGCCCACCACATGTAAGAAGAAGGTGCGTTTCCCAGCGTACCTTTATTTGCATCAATAAGTTTTTACTTTAAATATTTATTCATACAAATACCAAGGAAACCTCATGTCAGATATAAAACAAGTCCCTATTTTAGTTTTGGATTTCGGCTCACAGTATACGCAGCTTATCGCCAGAAAACTAAGAGAGTCCGGTGTCTATACCGAAGTGGTTCCCTATAGAGAAACACTGGAAGATATCAAAGCACGCAAGCCGAAAGGCATCATCCTTTCAGGCGGTCCTGCTTCGGTGTATGCCGAAGATGCCTATCACCCAGATGAGGGTATTTGGGAGCTAGGACTCCCTATTCTGGGTATCTGCTACGGTATGCAGCTGATCACCCAGCATTTTGGTGGCGAAGTGATAGCTGCTGATCATCATGAATATGGTAAGGCAAAACTCCATATAGAGAAGAGTGCCGGCATTTTCAATGGTATGACCGATGATGAAATCGTTTGGATGAGCCATGGAGATAAGGCAGAACGCCTGCCTGAAGGCTTTGAGATCATCGGTACCAGTGAAAACTCTCCCTATGCAGCCATTGCAGATACAGAGCGTCAGGTCTATGCCTTTCAGTTCCACCCGGAAGTCCATCACACTGTTGAGGGTACCAAGATGCTCAAAAACTTTGCCAAGCATATCTGCGGTTGCAGCAGCACCTGGAATATGGGCAGCTTTGCCAAAGAGAAGATCGCTCAGATCAAAGCACAGGTGGGAGACAAAAAAGTCCTCTGTGGTGTGAGTGGAGGGGTGGACAGCTCAGTCGTAGCAGCGATGCTGCACGAGGCACTGCCTAAAGAGCAGTTGATCTGTGTGTTTGTCGATCAGGGACTGCTACGCAAAGATGAAGCCGAACAGGTACAGACGATGTTTAAGTTATTGGATATTCCACTGATCACCATTGATGCCAAAAAAGAGTTCATGGGAGCGCTCACAGGTGTGACTGATCCAGAGAAAAAGCGTAAAGCTATTGGCGAAAAGTTTATCGAGGTCTTTGATGCAGAGGCCAAAAAGCATACAGATGTGAGCTTCCTGGCACAGGGAACGCTCTATACTGATGTAATCGAGTCAGTCTCTGTCAAAGGCCCCTCCAAGACTATCAAGTCTCATCACAATGTAGGTGGCCTGCCTGACTGGATGACCTTTGAGCTGGTGGAACCATTGCGCGAGATCTTTAAGGATGAAGTACGAAAACTGGGCTTGGAACTAGGACTCCCCAAGGACATGATAGGCCGTCATCCCTTCCCCGGCCCCGGACTTGCCATCAGGACGATGGGTGCCGTGACTGAGGAGGGCTTGCATCTGATCCGTGAATCAGATGCGATCATGCAGGAGGAGCTCAGAGCCACAGGATATTATGACAAGGTTTGGCAGGCGTTTATCGTGCTTCTCAATGTCCAATCCGTCGGTGTCATGGGAGACAACCGTACCTATGACAATACCGTCTGTGTCCGTATGGTAGAGTCCGTCGATGGCATGACAGCGACCTTTGCCCATGTACCTCACGAGGTACTGGAGGGTATCAGTCGCCGTATCATCAATGAAATAGACGGCATCAACCGCGTGGTCTATGATATTTCTTCCAAGCCTCCTGCTACGATAGAATGGGAATAAAAATCATGGACTAAAAGAAAGTTTAGTCACTTTGACTAAACTTTCTTTACAAAAAACTTGAAATTAACGAAAAAATATACTATAATCCCAAAAATATTACAGATACTAAGGAGATACAGATGGCAAAACATCAGTTTCAAACAGAAATAGGTCAACTGCTTCAGTTGATGACACATTCACTCTATTCAAACAAAGAGATCTTTGTGCGGGAACTTATCTCCAATGCAAGCGATGCACTGGATAAGTTTAACTATCTTAGACTAACCGACGAGAAGTTCAAAGAGGGCGACTGGAAAGGTGAGATTAGTATCAAGTTAGACGAAGCGGATAACTCCATCGCATTCAATGACAATGGCATCGGTATGAATGAG
Organism: Campylobacteraceae bacterium; assembly: GCA_027023325.1. GTDB lineage: Bacteria > Campylobacterota > Campylobacteria > Campylobacterales > Sulfurovaceae > JAAXPZ01. Next base: position 6,918 of record JALVVQ010000248.1, read on the forward strand.
CAGGACTTGATGGATAATCTCGGTACCATTGCCAAGTCCGGTACCAAGGCCTTCATGGAGCAGCTTACGGGTGATGCCAAAAAAGACAGCCATTTGATCGGTCAGTTTGGTGTGGGCTTCTACTCGGTCTTTATGGTAGCAGAGAGGGTAGATGTCATTACCAAAAAAGCAGGTGAAGATCAGGCGTATATGTTCTCAACCGATGGTACAGGTGAGTATGAGCTCAAGCCTGTGGTCAAGGATGCGCATGGTACGGTTATCTATATCAAGCTCAAAGAGGAGGAGAAAGAGTTTTTGGGTAAATGGCATGTAGAAAGCATCGTCAAAAAATACTCCAACCATATCGCCTATCCCATCATGCTCAACTATGAGGCTGAGGAGACAGAGGGTGAAGGCGAGGAGAAAGTAACCAAAAAAGTCAAAAAAAGAGAGCAGATCAATGAGGCTACTGCCCTCTGGACACTCCCAAAATCAGAGCTTAAAAAAGAGGATTATATAGAGTTTTACAAGACTGTCTCTCATGGAGATGATGAGCCGCTTACCTATCTTCATAATCATGTAGAGGGAGCCAACGAATATACCACGCTTTTTTATATCCCCAAGACCGCTCCTATGGATATGTATAGAGCAGACTATCAACCAGGGGTCAAACTCTATGTCAAACGGGTTTTTATCACGGATGATGAGAAGGAGCTGTTGCCTCCCTACCTGAGATTTGTCAGGGGTGTGATAGACAGTGAAGATTTGCCACTCAATGTCTCCAGAGAGATTCTTCAGGAGAACCGTATCCTCGCCAATATCAAGCAGGGTGCTGTCAAGCGTATCTTGGGAGCGATCAAGAAGCTCAAGGGTGAAGATTTTGACCGTTTTGTCGATCAGTATAACCGTGTGGTCAAAGAGGGGATCTATAGCGATCACACCAACAAAGAGATTTTGCTGGAGATTGTACGCTACAAGAGTTCTACCGAAGAGGGATTGGTCTCTTTGGATGACTATATCTCCAGAGGTGACAGTGAGAAGAAAGAAATCTATTATATCGTAGGTGCCGATGAGAAAGTACTCAGACACTCACCACTGCTTGAAGCATACAAAAAGGCCTCTATTGAAGTATTGATTTTGGACGATGAAGAGGTAGACAGTATCGTCACACCTATGATCGGACAATACAAAGAATGGACACTCAAGGACATTACCACGATCGATGCACCAGATTCTAAGACAGAAGAAGAGAAAGAGGAGATCAGCAAGGAGTTTAAATCTCTGACTGACAAGGTCAAAGAGGTGTTGGGAGACGAGGTCAAAGAGGTCAAGATCTCTACCAGACTGACAGACAGTCCCTCCTGTGTACTCAAAGACAGCAGTGATCCCATGGCTGGTATGGCAGCAATGTTTGCTCAGATGGGACAGGAGATGCCGGAGATTCCACTGATTCTTGAGAT
>JALVVQ010000249.1 GCA_027023325.1 Campylobacteraceae bacterium
GAGCTTGATGCCTTTGGTTTTGAGCTCTGCTCTAAAGGCATCCGAAGCCAGCAGTGATTTGAGTGCATGCTGAGTATCATCGAAGTTTCCCTTGACACCTATGACTTTCAGGTTATCGGCATCTTCTGTCACCATCTGCAGACGCTGTACATCTGAAGTGCCGCCCTCTGGATAGAGACAGGCCACACGGATATTGGGTCGGTTTTTGAAGGTTTCCAGCGTGGCAGGGCCGGTATCGCCACTCGTGGCTGCCATGATCAGGTACTCTTCGCCTCTCTGCTGTGCCAGCGTACTGAGTATCACACCAAAAGGCTGTAGTGCCATGTCCTTGAAAGCTCTAGTGGGACCATGATAAAGCTCTGTGACGAAACAGTCCTCTTCTATGCTCTCTACGGGTACAGGTGTATGGGCATCATCAAAGGCATCATAGCGATTCAATGCCTCCCAGAGCAGTGTATCATCGATATCAATCCCAAACTTTTTGAGCAGGTCAAACGCCAGTGTCTTGTAGTCACTATTGATATATTCTGCCAAAAAATCTATCCCCATATCAGGCAGGGATTCAGGCACATAAAGCCCACCAAAACTGGCATTCGGATTTAGGATGGCATCAGAGAAATCGACAGCTGGTTCTCTCTCGCCGTCATTCCCTCGTGTCTCGATAAATTGCATTCTCTCACCTATTATTGTAAATTAAAGGTAATATTATAGCGAAAAACCCGCAACTTGGGCTAAAGAGCTCTCTTTAAGTGCTTCTGGGAGTCTTTGGTGACATGACGCATCGGAAAGAAAAACTGCCTCTCGGTCTCAAAATTTACATTGGGAGTATTTGCGTCTATGACTTTTCCACCTCATCTTTTGTCGCAAAATATGTTATAATACAAACAAAAAGGAGAGTTCATGGTAGCCATAAAACAAGAAGCACAAGAGATAATTCAAAATCTTCCTGATAATTGCACTTATGAAGATATCCAATATCATTTTTATGTTGTAGAAAAAATTAAAAAAGGTATTAGCCGTACTGAAAATGGTGAATACTCATCGCATCAAGAAGCAAAACAAAGAATGGCTAAATGGCTTTCACGCTAAAGTGGTCCGAAGAAGCGCTTGAAGATATTGAGTCAATCGCCACTTACATAGAAAAAGATTCTCCAGTCTATGCAAAATCAGTAGTTTCAAAGTTTTTTGAAAAAGCAGAAATATTACAAGAGTTTTCAGAATTAGGTAAAAGGGTTCCTGAGTTCAACGACACAACAATCCGAGAAATTTTTGTTTATAGTTACAGACTTATCTATAAGCTGAATGAACAAGATATTTTATTTGTAGCAGTAATTCATGGAAAAAGACTTCTTGAAAATCATCACAAGAGTATAGCAAGTTAGAGTAGCCAATAAATTACCTAGCGGCAATTTATTGGCTATCTTAGACTGTTATACTCACAACAAAAACATTGACAATGTAAATACAATTTTGCTATAATCAAATTATATTTAAAAAGGCTTGCTTTGAAATTTGAATGGAGTGATGAAAAAAACAAAATAAATCTACAAAACCATCAAGTCTCTTTTGAAAAAGCAAAAGAAGTTTTCTTAGACCCTATGCATATCTCAAAACTTGACCATCGTTTCGATTATTTTGAAGAGAGATGGATAACATTAGGAACAACAACAAAAGATACAATCTTAGTCGTTGGAAATATGTTTTTTGATGAAAATGGAGAAGAGATTATCCGTATCATCAGTGCAAGAAAAGCCAATCAAAAAGAAAGGATATTTTATGAGCAACATTAAAGAAAGAGAAAAATTTGATGAGTATGAAATGTTGGATGAGTATGATT
>JALVVQ010000250.1 GCA_027023325.1 Campylobacteraceae bacterium
CCTGGATTGTCACCTTTGTTGTCGAGCATTTTCATGGTCTCGACAGTGACTGAGTGCTTGCTTCGCTTGCTGCCATCCTGGGCGGTCCATTGCTCTAGTACGAGACGACCATCTATCAACACTTTGCTTCCCTTATGGAGGTATTGGTTGGCGATCTCTGCGACACGGCCAAAGAAAGTAAGATCAACAAACATGACTTCTTCTTTTTGCTCTCCGGTCTGGGATTTCCATTTGTGGCTGGTGGCGATACCGACTTTGCCGATAGCTGCACCTCCCTGTGTGTATCTCACCTCTACATCTCTGGTGAGATTTCCTACCAATACGACTTTGTTATACATGGGTTGCTCCTGTTGTATAGTGTGGGCTTACGCCTCTGTGGTCTCTGTGGTTACTTCTGCTGCTGTCTCTGCCGCTGGAGCTTCTGTTACTGGAGCTTCCTCTTTGGCAGGTGCTGGAGTATTCTTCTTGATGACTGCTTCAGCCATTTTACCAAACTGTGCGATCTCTCTTTTGTTGGTGTATTTGACTGTCATGAACTTAAGGATCTCTTCGTTGATTCTCAGGAGTCTCTCGATCTCAGCAATAGCAGCACCAGGTGCTTTGAAATAGACTACCGTGTAGTACCCTCTCTCATTTTTCTCTACCGGATAAGCGAGCTTTCTCATGCCCATATCATCTGTAGCGACGATTTCTGCTTCCTGTGCTGTGATATTTTCCTGGATCTTGGCGATCTGTGCTTGGGTCTCTTCGTCAGTCAAGGTTGGCTTGAGGACGAACAGTAATTCGTAGTGATTCATCTGTTTCCTTTTGGTTTAATAGCCCATAGTAATGCGAATCGGTGGATTCGTCCAAAAATGAGCAAGAATTTTGGAATCGCGATTATATCATAGAGAGTATTAGAGATTCCTATAGGTAGCTCTGCAGCTTGACCAGGATACCGTAGAGCAGGCTCTCCTTGTCGATGCTGCCGCCTTTTTTGAGTCTAAGTTCGGCACTGAGTAGATGTTCATAGATCTTGAGCAGTGCAGCGGTCTTGACCCGGAGTGCCAGCTGAGCTTTCTGTTGCTCTATATGCTTGGGGAGCTGATACCCTAGAATCTCTTTGGAGTTGGGTTGTCCGTGTAGGCGGATATAGGCATGAAAGAGAAAGATCTGTTGCACAAAAAACTGTGTGGAACGCAGAATAGAGAACTCATCTTCGCCCAGCTCCAGAAGTCGGGAGATGGTATCAATGACGGGTTTCTTGGCAAAGAGATCGATCAGCAGCTGCTCTGTGGCAAGGGGAGCGGTGGAGTAGACCAGCCTGTCGATGTCCCGACTCTCTATCTTGCTGTTCAGGATCGCTAATTTGTGTAGCTCGTTGCTGCAGAGTGCGAGGTTGTTGTTGAGGAGAGTCATGAGGTGAGAGAGGGCATAATGGTCGATATCCAGTCTCATGGCTTGTGCTTTTTGTTGGAGCATGGCGATGCCTTCACCTATGTTGGCCTCGAAAAACCGTACCCAGACACCACCCTTTTTTTCTGTAAAACTGCTTTGAAGCCCTTTTGCATTGGCAGCGGTACCTTCAAAGAGGTAAAGCAGGTAGTTGTCACTGTTTTTTTGGGTCAGTGCGACAAGTGCATCGAGCTCTTTTTTGGGTATTTTCTTCTCGCGACGGATGAGCAGGAAGTTGGTACCACCAAAAAGAGAACTCTGTGAAAGGTAGCCTTTGGCCTGCTCAAAACTATACTCATCATGGTAGAGGGCCAGCAGGCTCTCTTTGGCATCCAGCTTTGTTTTGTAGAGGTTGGTATAGTGATCGAGCATATACTCATTTTCACCATAAAGCAGCACAGCATGAGGCAGTGCTTTATGGAGACGCTGGTCAAATTCTCTTTGGTACATTAGGAGGCTGCCTTTTGTATAAGCCTTAAACTTTTCATATCTTCCATGATCTTTTGTGCAAGATAATAACCCAGATAAGAAGGTACAGCATTGCCTACCATTTTGTACCCAGCCATGATATTTTCTAGCGCGTCTTTGTGTCGGACAGCTAACATACCAGAGACATTTTCTGCTAAAAAGAAAAGAGGTTTTTTATCTTTCAAAAGCCGTATAGATTCAAAAAAGAGTTCTCCTCTATGGACATCAATGCCTCTTAAGCTACCTGCTTCACTCCAACTCTGACAGTCATTACTTAGTGCTTCAATAGCTTCTTTATCTGTATTCGGCAAAGCATCATATTTTTTCATTTTTCTCAACTTTATTTATATACATTTTACAGTATGAAATTTTATACACTTGTTTTATTGATAAGCTCTTGAATATTTTTTTTCAAAGGCAATAGATGAAACTGGATAATGCTCCAAATTTCATCAGCATCAATTCCAAAATAGTCATGTGCAATAATATTTCTAAAGTCTTTAATTTGTTTCCAAGGTATAGTGTTATGGATTATTTTAAAATCTTCATCTAGGCGAGAGATAACCTCTCCTACAACAACAAATTGCATCATAGAAGCATCAAAACTTTTAGCATCATGGTAAAAATCTTCAGCATTTTTAAACTCTTGACTATACATATCTATTTTGTCAATAGCCTCTATAATAGCGCGTAGATTAAATTCTATTTTGGATGTATTAGACATATATGGCATCTTGTAATATTTGTTCTTTGGCATAGGGGCTAAGGTATTTTTCTCTAGCCAAATCAACGGAACGATTAAAGGTTTCAGAGAGGTATGTTTTTAAAGCTACTTTAATGCTGTAAACATCACCAATATTTTCTTTAAAATCAAATATAATATCTACATCACTGTTTTTTGTGGCTTCTCCACGAGAAAATGACCCAAAAAGACCTATCTTGCTTAGATGGTATTTTGATAGGAGTTCATATTTGTTTTTACTTAGAAAATCAAGTATCTCTTTTTTTGTATTCATAGTTCTATTTTATCATAAAACATCTAAGAGGATAAGCCCGGAATATGCAATGAGATTACCAATCTCTCATAAATCATTGGCTCATGGGTATTCACAGAGAATTATCGATTCACCTACGGGTGAACCTGCTCGGAGGAAATACCCTTTAAATTCCCTGCAAACACCCATGAGCCAAGCATCAGTGAGATGGTCGGCAATTCTATTGCATAAGCCGGGACAAACCTACAACTCCATAGGTTCTTTGCTGATCTTGTTCACCAGTTCGGCCATGATGATGGCTTGTGGGATGTTGACTTCAGTGATTATGACCCGTATTTTATCAAAAAGCATCACACCATCACCTTTGAGGTGCACAGTGACACCTTTGATATCGCCTAGCAGGACTGCCTTGGCACTTTCTCCTGCTTCGATGACCTCTGCTTCGAGGAAGGCGCCTTTCTGGGTGGCTGCCCAGCGGGCGAATTTGCGGTCTCGGAAGTCCCACTCTGCTTTGGTGGCTTCCCTCTCTAGATCAGAGACTCTGGCGCAGAGCGGCTCGATATTGCGCAAGAGGTAGGTCATCTCTTCGTCATCCTTTTGCAGCTGGGCTTTGATGAGGCGGTGGAGGATCAGGTCGGCGTAACGACGGATCGGAGAGGTAAAGTGGCTGTAGAACTTGAATCCCAGTCCAAAGTGCCCGACATTGTGTGCGCTGTAGCTGGCTTGCCTCAGAGATTTGATCACCATCGCATCGACCTCTGCGGCCAGACCCATTTTGTCCGCTTCTGCCTGTATGGCACGGATGAGGCTGGGGCTGTCCTCATAGCTCTCGATATAGAGCCCGATGGCAGCCAGTTCAGAGAGTAGGGCTTCGGTGCGAGAGAGCTGTGGAGGCTCGTGGATACGGAAGATACCATCTCCTTCTCCTTTGAATCGTTTGGCAGAGGCTTGGTTGGCCAGCAGCATACACTCCTCTATCAGGGAGTGAGAAGGGGTGCCTGTCTCGACTTCGGTGCTTTTGAGAAGCTGTGCTTCATCGAGGCTGAGTCTGGTCTCTTCACTGCGGAAATCAAAGCCGCTCTTGAGGCGCTCATGACGGAGCTTCTGGGTCACTTTATACAGAGGCTGTAGCCAATCCCAAAGTTGTTTGACGATATCCGTCGCCTGTGTGCCGCCTGTCTCGATGAGGCGATCGACCTGATCGTAGTTGAAGCGGTGCTTGGAGTGGATGATCGCTTCGAAGAATGTCTCAGAGATCGGCTTGAGTGTGTTGCGATCCAGCTCCATCTTGGCGACAAATGCCAGCCGGTCTACCTGTGGCTTGAGAGAACAGAGATTTTCACTGAGTTCTCGTGGTAGCATGGGGAAGGATTTGTGCGGGAGGTAAGTAGTGAACCCCCGTTTTTTTGCCTCTTTGTCGATGTCACAGAAAAAGGGCACATAGTGGCTCACATCGGCGATGGCGACATAGAGGGTATAGCTGTCCAGATCAAAATAGATCGCATCATCGAAATCCTTGGCAGTGACAGGATCAATCGTGCAGAAATCTAGCTCTCGCAGATCGACTCTGTCTGTATGATCGGAGGCAGTGACTGTCAGCTCTACTGATTTTGCCTCTTCGGTACACTCTGGGGGGAAGGCATCCTGACGGTTGTAGAGCGCCAGCGAGATCTTCTCGTCGACCCTAGGGTCATCCAGATGCCCAAAGACCTCTAGCACTGTGTCATCCTCTACATTGATCTTGAGCACGGTGCCCAGCTTGAATGCCTTGAGATCCATCCCTTTCATCATGGCATGGGTGGGCTCTCCTGTGCGGATATTGAGGACAGAGAAGTGACCCTGTTCGTCCCTGTGGGTGTAGCCGATGGTAAAGAGATGGGCTTTTTCGATCACCATCATGACCTTGGCGCTTGCTCTGCCACGACGCGCGATGATCCGCTTGGCGACCACGACATCATCCTGTGCTGCACCGTTGAGGTCATCTGGCTCCACGAGGAGATCCCGCTGCTCCTTGCTATGGGATTCGATATAGCCTCGCCCATCCTTGCCCAGATAGAGCCTGCCTGCCCTATAGAGAGAGCCCAGCTTCCACAGTCCTTCCTGCTCCTCTATGGCACCAAGCATCTGTAGGGATTCAAAAGCGTTTTGGTTCTCCTGCTCTATGTCAGTAGAGAGACAGCCGTTGATGAGTTGGATAGTGAAAGAGCTACTCATGGTCTGGAGCCTATGGTTTGCGTGATAGTTTGTTTGGGTTGGTATATTTTCATGCGGTATTATAGCTTATTCTTGTAGTGAATTTGATGGGTGCGCTTTGAGTATATCTTATATCTTCCGTCCTGTTGCGAGAAAGTGAGCCCAATCCATTCTGTCCCTTTTTTTGCACTCTGTGATGGCTAGTTCAATAGGGTATGGCACATTAATGTGTGCAATATTCCAACCATGAGGGGTACTTTCAACTATTGAGTATGATGCAAAAGAGTTAAAATTTTCCATAGAATGCATCATAGGTTCTTCGTCTGTATACGCCTGAAGTCCAACACTGCCAGGGTTGAGTATGGTTTGTCCTGTGCTTAGGGAGGCGGTTCTGGGTATATGGGTGTGTCCACAGCATACCAGTGCGGATTGTTGACCATTCAAAAGTTTTAATATCTCTTGATCTGTCCGTAATCTAGGGTATCCGAGGTCGATATCTTCTAGCAAATACACCATGTCACTATCAGGTGTACCATGGCAAAGATAAATATCGTTTGTTAACTGAATATCAAAGGGCAGTGATTCAATCCATCTGATAGGAGTCTCACCCAGATCATCAAGAATAAACTGTATCGTTGGATTTAAGGTGATTTCTTCAGTTGTTACTTCAGCTATCTGACGATCTTGATTCCCACAGATGGTCACTATCTCATGCTGCATTAATAGATCATAGGTTGCCCTGGGTGCAATGGGGCCATAGAGAATATCACCGAGATTTACCATAAAATCTATCGCGTGATTTTTTGCATCAGCAATCACTGCTTCTAGTGCAAAAACATTACTATGGATATCGGACAACACTGCAAATTTCATGGAAGCCTCATTTGAGATATAGTGATTTTTTAGAGGGTATTATAGCATTTTTTGTGTGAGCTGTAGAGTTCAGGTGGGACTGAAGCACCAAGCCTATGCCGATGCTACTTCAACGCCTCCAACCTCTCAATCCTAGCTTCAGTGCTGGGATGGGTGCTAAAGAGCTGTCTCATGGAGACATCTTTCCCCGTGAAGGGATTGATGATGAACATGTGTGCTGTTTGCGGGTCAGCCTCTGGGAGGATCGTGCCTCGGGCATAGTTGTCTAGCTTGGCGAGGGCGGTCTGGAGCCACTCGGGGTGTCCTGTGAGTTTGGCGGCACCTTCGTCTGCCATGAACTCTCTGTTGCGGCTGACGGTCATCTGGATGATGCTGGCTGCCATAGGCATGAGGATCATGAGACCGATCATAATAATCGGGTTTTGTCGCTCTCTGTCTCCGCCGCCAAAAAACATCCCGAAGTTTGCCAGCATGGCGATCGCTCCGGCGATCGTAGCAGCTACGGTACCGATGAGCATGTCGTAGTGTTTGATATGACTAAGCTCATGGGCGACGACTGCTTCGATCTCCTCTTCGGTGAGCAGGTTGAGCAGACCCTCGGTGACTGCTACGGCAGCATGTGCATAGTCTCTGCCTGTGGCGAAGGCATTGGGCTGCTGCTCAGGGATGATATAGAGCTTTGGCATCGGCAGGTCTGCCCGCTGTGTCAGTCGCTGCACGATCTGATAGAGCCCTGAGGCAGAGTGGGCATCTACGGGGATGGCGTTGTAGTGTTTGAGTACCTGAGTGTCGCTGTAGTAGTAGGCATAAAAGTTCATCCCCACGGCTGCGACAAACGCAATAATCATCCCTGTCTGTCCGGCAATCATGCTACCGAACCAGATAAAGAGTAGCGTCAGTCCTGTCATCAGTGCATAGGTTTTGAGTTGTTCCATTGTTTCTCCTCACTATGTAATGTGTTTATCATAATAGATTTTGGTAAACGGAAAATAAACTTCTATTTCTTAAAGACATTCCCTAGCATGCCTTTGATTGCCCCTTGCAAATCTGCTGGATAGATGACGAACTTGCTGTTTTCGCTTTGACTGATCTTCTCCAAGGAGTTGATGTATCGGTCACCCAGCAGGAACATGGCAGGCAGCTCTTTGTCTTGGATGTTTTCGCTGATCATCTTGATCGCTTCGGCGGAAGCATTGGCGAGCGCTATTTGGGCTTTGGCTTCTCGTTCTGCGGCTGCGAGCTTGCCGTCTGCTTCGAGGATGGCAGCGTTTTTGTTACCTTCTGCCATCGTTTCTACAGCCCTTCGCTCTCGCTCCGCTGCTGCCTGCTGTTCCATGGCTTTTTGCATGGAGGGGCTGGGATTGATATCCTGTATCTCTACAGACTTGACAGTGACACCCCAGTCGGCGACATCATCGATGATCTGTTCTTTGAGCTTGGCTTTGATGTGGTCACGGTTGGAGAGGGCTTCATCCAAACTCATCTCTCCCAAGATAGAACGCAGCGTGGTCATGACAAGTTGCTGGATGGCGAGCCTGAAATTTTCTACACCATACAGCGCTGCTTCGGGTTTGGTCACACGCAAAAAGGTGACAGCATTGGTCAGTATCACGGCGTTGTCCTTGGTGATGACCTCTTGCTGTGGGATATCCAAAATGATATCTCTGGTGGTGATCTTTTGTCTGACGGCATCGATATAGGGCACGATGAGGTTGAGCCCAGGGGTGAGGGTGCGGTAGAATTTACCTAGTCTCTCCACGACCCACTCTTCGCCCTGTGGTACGATATTGATCCCTTTGTAGAGAGTGACTGCTACCAGTATAGCCAGTATTGTGACGACATTGAGTGCGCCAAATTGTAGTGCTTCCATGATCTATTCCTTTTATAGTTTTGTGACTTCTATGATCTGTCCGTTGACCTCTGTGATCTTGACACGAGCGCCTTTGGGTATCGCTTCTTCTGCTGTAGCATACCAGACGCTATTGCCCAAAACGGGTGTATCAAACAGTACTTTTCCCCGTTTGTGGGCTGGTATCTCGTCTGTGACTGTACCCTGGGTATCGAAGCTGTGATTGGATTGACCTATGTTAGAAACGGTCTGTTCTTTGAACCATAGTTTCCATGCGATGAGTGCCAGTACAGAGAGCATCGTCCAGAGCACAATCTCTGTGGTAAAAGCAGTATCCATCAACAGGTCGGCGACGCCTACGATCACCGCAGCAATCCCAAGCCCTAGAAAGATAAAGGTGCCCACATTCATCTCAATAATCAAAAGCACCAATCCTGCCACGATCCAGTGCCACCAGACAATACTTTCGCTTAAAAGTGTAAGCATGCGTACTCCTTTGTTACAGTAGAGAGATTATAACATAAAAGGT
>JALVVQ010000251.1 GCA_027023325.1 Campylobacteraceae bacterium
ATGTTATAGTATAGAATTATTAAAATCATTTAGTGAAGTACAGCAAAGTGTTGTAGACTATTATGAAAAAAATAATATGAACCCAAAAACACCAATAAAGTATTTCATTAATGCTTCCCAAACTCCAGAAATATATAATTATGGAGGAGATCTTAATTTATTTTATGAATTGATACAATCACGTGATGCAAATAAACTTTATGAGTATGCCAAGGTTTGCATAGATGTTGTATACATGAATGCAGTTAATTTAAACTTGCCAATTACTACAATATCATTATGTGAAGGGGATGCATTGGGTGGTGGTTTTGAGGGAGTTATTTCTTGTAACATATCTATCGTTGAAGAGCAAGTTCAAATGGGGCTTCCTGAAATAAGATTTAATCTAATCCCCGGTATGGGGGCATACAGCTTTCTTGCACGATCAGTAGGGACAAAAATGGCAGAAGAAATTATCTCAAGCGGTAAAATGTACGATGCTACAGAATTGTGTGATATGGGGGTTGTTACACATGTTGTGAAACAGGGCGAAGGAGAAAAAGAAGTAAATAAATTCATGAAAAGACATAGCCGTTCCTTCAATGGTATGCAGGCGATACAGGCAGCAAGACATAGGTATGCACCTATCGAGTATGATGAACTTATTGATATTACAAAAATTTGGGTAGATGCAGCACTTCGGCTGGAACCCAAGGATCTCAGAATGATGAAAAAGCTAGTAGATGCACAAAATCAAAAAGCTATCAATATGCAGCGAAAACTTCGAACCAAGCAAGATAGGAGATTTGAAAAAGGGAATATCCAATTCCCCTTTGAAGATATGGAGGGGAATATTATTTTTAAAGATAGAAGATCAAGAAAGGATCCACGAAATTTAAAATAAAGAAGGCTTGAAAGATATTTTTAAAGCCTGTATAATACTCTATAGTAGATGAAAATTACTTTCAGGAGAGCAGATATGGCATCAGCATTGGTTTTATTGGCAGAAGGTTTTGAGGAGATAGAGGCAGTCTCTATTATTGATATTCTCCGAAGAGGGGGTGTGGAGGTACACAGTGCTTATCTTGAGGGAGAGCTTGTTACGGGTGCCAATGGTATTACGGTACAGGCTAATATCGCGCTAAAGGTGGCATTTCCTGATGATTATGACATCGTAGTGCTGCCGGGTGGATGGGATGGTACCAATCGCTTGGCGGAGAGTCCATTGGCGCAAACCGTAATCAAAAAGTTTGCCAATGATGGCAAGTGGGTGGCTGCGATGTGTGCTGCGCCCTATGCACTGCATGTAGCAGGTGTGTTGAGTAAGCGTTATACCTGTTATCCTTCTGTCGAAGCGCAGATTCGTCCCGAGGAGAGGGTTGCGGATGAAAAAGTAGTTGTTGACGGCAAGGTAATCACCTCTCAGGGGCCTGGTACGGCTATCTGTTTTGGATTGGAAATGGTGCGACAGTTGGTCGGCGAAGAGAGCTATCACGCTGTCAGAGAAGGCACACTCTCTACTTTTTGCTAAAAAGTGCAATTCACATAGAATTAAAGTAAAGAAGAGTCAAACCAAGTTATACTTATAGTTGCTAAATAGTGTTTGTCGAGAGACATCAAAGTCTACAAAAATATTGATGTATAAATACATTTTAATTGTAGAACAGTAGATAAGAAATTCTTGTCTATGTGTGCTTGATGTAAACACTATACGGCCAAACTAACTTTCACAAAGGTGAGTGATACTATGGAGACAGAAACATATGAGGTCCTGATCATTGGAGGAGGCGTCTCTGGCGCTGCTCTTTTTTATGAGTTGAGCTACTATACAGACTTGACAAGCGTTGCGCTTTTGGAGAAATACTCTGAGGTGTCAACATTGAATTCAAATGCTACGGCAAATTCCCAGACGATTCATTGTGGTGATATTGAGACAAACTATACGCTGGACAAGGCTAGACATGTACAGCGTACAGCAAAGATGATAGAAAAGTATTGCCTGCAGTATGGCTATGAAGAAAAGATTATGTTTAAGCATCAGAAAATGGCCATAGGCATCGGGTACGATGAGTGTCGTTTTATGACGAAGCGTTATGAAGAATTCAAGTCACTCTATCCTTATTTGGAGCTTTACAGCAAAGAGGATTTGGAGAAGATAGAGCCTGCACTTATTTTTGACGAAAAAGGGCATGGTCGAAATGAAGAGATTGTGGGTGTTGGTACCAGCGATCAGTATACGACAGCCAACTTTAAAGCACTCAGTGATACCTTTATCGAGAATGCTAAGAAAAATGAACAGATGCAGACAGATATCTTTTTTGATGCGCAAGTGACGAAGATAGAAAAGAGAGATGGCATCTTTCATGTAGAGACAAAAGATGGCAGAAAATTTCAAGCCAAAATGGTCATAGCCAATGCGGGTGCCCACAGTCTGTTTTTGGCACACCAGATGGGATATGGATTGGATTATGGACAGCTTCCTATGGCAGGAAGCTTCTATAAGGCGCACAAGCGTATCCTTGTAGGAAAGGTGTATATGGTGCAAAATCCTAAATTGCCATTTGCTGCATTGCACGGTGATCCGGATATCACCTTGAATGATGATACGCGTTTTGGCCCAACTGCCTTGGTACTGCCCAAACTTGAGCGCTTTAAGAGCGGCACCTACTTGGACTTCTTTAAAACATTGCGTCTGGATAGCAATATTATCAAAATATTCTATGATCTTCTAAAGGACAAGGATATCCGTAATTATATCTTGAGAAACTTCCTTTTTGAGATACCATATCTTGGAAAGCGTGCTTTTTTGAGAGATGCCAGAAAGATTGTACCCTCTTTGCAGATGGAAGATATCGAGTATGCCAAAGGGTTTGGTGGTGTAAGAGGACAGATTCTGAACAAGACAACCCAGAAGTTGATGCTGGGTGAAGCCTCTATTGATACTGGTGAGGGCATTATCTTCAATATGACGCCTTCACCGGGAGCCACATCATGTCTGGGGAACGCTCAGCGTGATGTGAAAAAGATCTGTGCTTATTTGAACAAAACATTTGACGAGGCACAATTCGACCAAGACTTAGTTGAAGGAGAGCAAAGATGAAAAAGTTACTTTATATAACTGACCAGGAAGAGTATAGTGACAATGGTACGATATCGTCATTGTTTGACAAGCATTTGAGAAAATATTGGGATGTGGATATCGTTTTTATCACGAAATACAAGCATAGTTTTCAGCGAAAAGGAAATCATCTTATCGTTCCCCAAAAAGACCGTGACAGTATCATCACCTATCTCAGTACAGGAAGCGATCCTTCACAGTATGATTTTGTGATTGTGCGTAATAAAAAAGATGTATTGAAAAATGTACTCAAGCACAAAGATGAGTTTGGATACAAAGTGGGCTATCGGATTTCCTATCCCAAAAAACACCATGCTTTGGAAATGACCAAAGGCTACTCGCCTTCTGCGATATACAAAAGACTTCTCTTTAATCGTAAGATACAGGAGAGAGATACTTTGGTAAACCAATGCGATCTGTTTATGCCTTCTTCACCAGAGGCGCATCGGACATTCTATCCTCATATCTCTACCAGGTCTTTTCCTATATGGGTAGGTCTCGACCCTGACACAATCAAACATCACCAGTTCTCAGAAGGGGATCGAACCAATTTTGTGCATGCAGGCTCTGTTGATGAGATACGTAGTTTTGATGTGGTCTTGGATGCATTTGAAGCAATCAAAGAGGACACATGGCATCTCAATATTATTACAAAGAAAAAAGAGTATATTTATACCCTGCTTCGTCTGTATCCTACGATTAAAAACAGAATTACCGTACATGAGGCGGTCTACACAGTCGATGAGTTGAGAGAAGAGGTAAACAAGAGCGACATTGGGATATCACTGCTGCCAAGTCTTCCTTTCTTTGATACGGTGATTGCGGACAAAGTCATCAGCTATTATGACTGTGCTATACCGACACTCATGACATCAAACAGCAAAAATCATGCTATTTTTGCAGATGAGGAAGCCTTTTTTGTAGATTTCAATACAGAAGCAATCAGTAAGTCATTGCGAACATTGATAAAAATGCCAAGAGAGAAGCTCAGCGAGGTAGGCAATAAAGGACAGGCAAAACTTCTTAAGCTAAAAAGAAACTATAAAATCTTGGCAGAGAGCTTGGCTGAGACGATGGATGATATCATTGCAAGCAAGTAACAAGAACAGGAGATACCCTTAGGTTTTTATTGTATACTTCATGTTATAAATACCTATAAAATAAAATGAAGGTGAAACAATGAAAAAAACGATATTTTTCGGGGCGATATCCATAGCAGTGATGTTTGCTGCGGCAGGATGTGGGAAAGATACAGATGAGGTGAAGGGTTCAGGGTCAAGCACTGTTTTGCCCAAGGCGGTAAAGACAGTGGATATCACTGCCAGAAAGCGGGTACTTGAAGCTGAGATGGCAGCACTGGCGCAGTATGGGCTGGATGCCAACAAGACAACAGATACGCAAGCATCCGCGCATTATCTCATAGAGATCAAAGATGCACAGAAAACAGCGCAGGCACTACTTGTCTGGCTAAATGCTGGAAACACTACACCAAGAGACCGAAAAATATTTGTGACACTTTTTGAGAATATGAAGTATTTTGGTATGGATGTGGACTGGGAGAAGTATGCCAAAAACAAGCCACAGAGTGTCTTTGTCTATCTCATGGGTAGCGGAAAAGAAAAAGGGTTTATGAAACCACTGATAAAGCAGAAAGCACTGGGCGTCTATCTCTCCTATGGTGGGAAAGAGCAGCTCACAAGAATAGATATCAAAGATATTGACAGTGAAGTATCAGAAGGGAATACGACCTTCAAGATAGTACTCAAAGGAGCAAAAGCGTTGATTTCAATGATGCCGACTGCACAGGATACCGCAAGTAAGATGCACTTGGATTCTGGCATATTTTCGCTTACTACGCATGAAATGCTTCCTGCTGATAATAACAAAACTAAAGTGCAAACCATGCATTATGCCTATACGAATGGTAGTTGTGATATTGACAAAAGTAATAGCTACCTAGGCGAGATAGCATGTGCCTTTCCTTCTGTCACATTTGAGGGAAACAACGGAGGAGAAAAGCTGACAGTGCAGACAGAGGGCTGGAAACTCAAGACGCTAAGTACTGCAAAAAGTGGAAAAATGCAAAGTGACGGATCTTTTGAAATTGGTAAAATTAGGGTAGAAAACAAGGATGCTGCAAATCCCATTACGACAGTATTGAATAACTTAAAACTGAAAATGGCAGCAACCAATATTGATGAGTCGCTCATCAAAGCACTCTATACTCTATCAAATACACCACAAAAAGATAGCAATCAGAGTATTGCAAAGACGATGAAGATTGTGGGAGATATGTTTTCGACAGGACTGACTATTGATTATTTATTGTCTATTGCCTCGATAGAGGGGCAAGTGGGTGATGCCGGCAAGAGCAAGCAGTTCAAGGTGGATACTGTTGAAGAAAAAGGTATGGTTGCTTTTACAAAGACCTATGATTTCAAGGATATGCTAAAAGTCAAAGAGGTGCGTGTGTTAGATCAGGCAAAAGGAACAACACTTTTTGAACTGAAAAAATTGAAATTTGGGTCTCAGATAGCAAAACTCTATAACTTTATGCCTGGATTTATGGAATTCTCCGGTGCGCTTGCCAAGCATCCTAGGCAAACAAATCCTACAGCAGAAGAGATGAAAAAACTCTCAGACATAGGAATGAAGATGGTGAACAATGGTTTTAGTATGGCCTATTCACCGCTGTCGCTGGAGAAGATCAAGATTGCTCAGGCAAAAGTAGACTATGGCAAGATGCAGTTAGATCTCAATGCTACACTGAAGCCTAATAGCGCCAAGTTGGTCAATGCGATGTCTGCGATGCAGTTGCTTGGCTTTTTACAGGCAGACGGAAGGTTGGTTTTGAACAAGGCAGATTTGGAAAGGATGTCCAATAGTCTTCCTCCGCAGGTGATGGCTATGGTGATGCTGTATGCCAAGTACGAGGGAGGCAAAGCCGTCTTTGTTTTAAAGTTTGACAAAGGGCATTTGCTGGTCAATGACAAACCCGTCATGTAGCGCTATAGACAAGAGCCTTTTGGCTTTTGTTTAGGGGTATCGCCTATTATTAGAGGTGTCCTTAATACTCTCTTTACATAAACTTCGATATATTCTTTTACTACTATTTTCCAAAAGGTACACCATGTCTCAACCCAAATTTACCCATTTGCATCTCCATACCGAATATTCGCTGCTAGACGGTGCCAACAAGATCAAGCCACTGGCAAAGAAGATCAAGGCACTGGGGATGGATTCGGTGGCGATGACGGATCATGGCAATATGTTTGGTACGATAGACTTCTATAATGCTATGCGGACAGAAGGAATCAAGCCGATCATTGGTATGGAGGCCTATCTACATAATCAGCCTGATCTTGGAGACAAGACGATCAGACAGCGATTCCATCTCTGTCTCTATGCCAAAAATGAGATAGGTTACAAGAACCTCATGCGCTTGAGTTCTGAAGCGTATATCAATGGATTTTACTACTACCCTCGTATCAACTGGGAACTACTCAAGGCACACAGTGAAGGATTGGTCTGCTCTTCAGCCTGCCTGCAGGGGGAGGTAAATTGGCATCTCAATCTCTCTGAACGAAACCTCAAATTTGGTGCCAAAGGCTATGAAGAGGCCAAGGCAGTGGCGCTGAGGTATAAAGATCTCTTTGGGGAGGACTTCTATCTGGAGATTATGCGGCATGGGATTGGAGATCAGCATCGTATAGATAAGCAGATCATCCAGATCGCGCAGGAGACTGGCATCAAGATCATTGCCACCAATGATACCCACTATACCGTACAGAAAAATGCAGATGCGCATGAGGCATTTATGTGTATCGCGATGAACAAACTCTATGATGATCCCAATCGTCTACGCCATTCGGTACATGAGTTTTATGTCAAATCCCCAGAGGAGATGGCGTTATTGTTTGCGGATATTCCTGAAGCACTGACACATACGCAGGAAATTGCAGAAAAGTGTAATCTGGAGATCAAGTTGGGCAATCCGACACCGCCCAACTTCAAGTTTGCCAGAGAGCGGGCCGCAGACATAGGTCTGGTATTGCCGGAACCAGAGATAGAATATTCACTGGAGAATGACAAAATACTCTTTATCGAAGAGTCCAGACGAGGACTGGAAGAGCGCCTCAAGATCGTAGCCGAAGAGAAGCATCAGGAGTATCGCGATAGATTGCAGGTGGAGATTGATATCATCAACGATATGAAATTTCCAGGCTACATGCTCATCGTCTGGGATTTTGTTGATGCTGCCAAGCAGATGGGTATCCCTGTAGGCCCAGGCCGTGGTTCTGCTGCAGGATCTTTGGTGGCTTTTTCACTGAGAATTACCGATATCGATCCTATGCCTTATGGGCTACTGTTTGAGCGATTTTTGAACCCTGAGCGAATCTCCATGCCGGATATTGATATGGACTTTTGTCAAGCGCGCCGGCAGGAGATACTGGACTATGTAGTAGAAAAATACGGTCGGGTCAATGTCGCGCAGATCATCACTTTTGGTAAACTGCTTGCCAAGGGGGTGATTCGGGATGTGGCTAGGGTACTCGATATGCCTTATGCCAAAGCAGATGCTATGGCAAAGTTGATTCCCGATGAACTAGGTATAGATTTGGAAAAATCCTATAAAAAAGAGCCCAAAATTAAGGAACTGCTGGAGAGCGATTCTCAAGCCAAACGCGTTTGGGAGTATGCATTGGCGTTGGAGGGATTGAATCGTAATGCCGGCACCCATGCGGCAGGGGTGGTGATCTCCAACGAGCCGCTTTGGCAGAAGACACCACTTTTTAAGCCCTCAGGGCTGGATACCTTGGCAACACAGTATAGTGGCAAATATGTCGAAGATGTAGACCTAATCAAATTTGACTTTTTGGGGCTCAAGACACTGACGGTGATTGAGGAAGCGTTGAAGCTGGTGGAAAAAAGACATGGGAAGCGGATCAACTTCGTAGAAGAAGATATTGAAGACAAAGCTGTCTATGATTATATTGGTACGGGGGAGACATTGGGACTGTTTCAGATTGAATCATCCGGTATGCAGGACCTTGCAAAAAAACTCAAGCCAGATGGATTTGAAGATGTCATTGCGATGTTGGCACTCTACCGTCCT
>JALVVQ010000252.1 GCA_027023325.1 Campylobacteraceae bacterium
ACCAAATTTTAGTCATGGGGTGCTTAGTATCGTAACAGCTAGTTGGCACGCATAATATGATAGACATGAGAGAGATCATAAACTTTGTATCTGGCAGGTTCTGCCCTGCCTTCACCCGCATAGCTCACAATCAGACCCTGCCTTTTTTTGTAGTTTGTCCAACCGATAAACAGTCCGCTATGCTCTATATTATGGTAGGAGTGGTTGATGTAGTAGAGCCAGTCGCCAGGTCTGATTTTGGTGGCCGAGGAATAGGGGCCGCTCTTTTTTCTTCCCTTATGTACGATGCTGCGTTTGCCTCTGGGGTAGCCCGCCTGGGTAAAGGCTACATCAAGATAATCCCAGCAGGCACCACGGATTATCACCTTTTGCTCTACCATATGGCGTATTGTCTGCATCACTTTCCGTGCCGGAGTCGTCGCTTTGGCTTCTGCATGCAGGATAAACTGCTGGTACTTGATATAGCTGTTCTGTCTGGCAGAAGCAGACAGAGTCAGCAACAGAATCATAGAAAGTATAAATTTCGGCATCATTCCCTCCCTCTTTTTCAAAAATCATAGCTGTTCTAACCTTGTATTAAACTTCTTCTGATATATTCCATCAAAATCAAACCATGAGGTAAAAAATGATCCCATTTTCAGATGAAGAGTTGGCAGAGGCGGTAGCAAACTACCTACCAAAGATCGCAGAATATGTCAAATCCCATGACGGCACCATGCGTTTCCTGGGCGTTAAAGATAGTATTTCCTATGTAGAGCTTGGTGGCACCTGCAATGGCTGCTCCATGAGTACAGCCACAACCAAAATGGTTATCCAAAAGAAGTTGAGAGAGCTGATCCACCCTGAGCTGGTAGTAGAGAGTATTTTTCCTGGACAGGAAGAGACACTGCCTGAAGGCATTGTCAAGGCTTAAACTCCCAATAAACCTTTTCAAAATCAATAATCTTCCCTTCCAAGGTCTGCACGCCCTCCTCTGTGAGAAGTCTTACCTTGGTCGGTACACCCTCTCCCCCGCTATACTGTCCTATCCTCCCATCACTACGCACCACACGATGACAGGGCACCTCGGGCGCATTGGGATTTTTCCCTACAGCGCTCCCCACAGCTCTGACCGCTGCAGTATTCAAATAGCGGGCTATTTCAGCATAACTCGTTACCTTTCCCTGGGGGATCTTTTCGAGTGCTTTCCACACAGACTGTTGAAAAACTGTTGCCATCATCTCTCCTTTGTAGCGAGTATGCGCTTTTGTATATCGGGTTTAAACGATATTCTGCTAAAATCGTATCAATTATTGTATCATGTATAACTAAAGGGCACCTATGATTAGAGCTGCCCTAACTGGAGGACTCTTGCGTACTAAATATTCTTTTAGACACACTTATTTGCTTGCTGGTGTACTTTTATTGCTTGGCGGTTGTGCCGGTACTTCTGTTTCCAGGTGCTCCTCTTCGGCAGAGGGGCGAGGTTACTTCTGTCTTCAAGGGTATAATTTTGGCAGAAAGCTTAGCTATACCTACAAGCAAGGAGTCAAGGATGGTTGTCGCACCGCAAATGGTTACTTTACCAAAAACTATCTTCTTTCCGGAAGCTCAGAGGGGTACATAAAAGGCTGGGGTATTGGTAGAGCTACCTGCAAACTCATTACCCCAAAAGAAGCAGAGCCGGGCACCATGAGAACACAGTATCAGCAGAGTATCGATACACAGAAATATTATGGAAACTAACCAATGATTGTGCTAGAAAACACAACTGAATTATTGGTTCCTATCGACCATCTGGAGAAGATTGCTGATCGCTTGACAGAAAAAGATATTGAGCTTGTTTTATGCAATAATGATTTTATTCAAGACCTCAATGGTATTCATCGCCGGAAAAATGATCCCACCGATGTACTGAGTTTTCCCATGCGGGGAGGCAGAGAGCATGAACCTGCAGGTTCCATCGTCATCTCCATGGACAAGGTCAAAGAGGAAGCAATAAGACGAGAACATTCGGAAAAAGATGAACTTTCCCTGCTTTTTATTCACGGAGTATTGCATCTCCTCGGCTACGATCACGAAAAGGACAATGGAGAAATGAGAGCACTGGAGGAAAAACTGATCTCATATTTCAACCTTCCCAAAAGTTTGATTGTCAGAACAGAAGAGGACTAATGGATTTTCTCATCTTTTTTATCTCATTGGGGATCTTGATTTGGGGATCTGATATCCTCATAGACCAGAGCGAAAAGATCGCTCTTCGTTTTGGGATATCTGAGTATGTCATAGGCGCTACTCTCGTGGCTGTAGGCACCAGTCTACCTGAGATGGCAGCCTCTATCACTGCCAGCATGAACCATCGACCTGAAATTGCTGTTGCCAATGTCATAGGAAGCAATATCTTCAATATCACACTGGTGCTTGGTATGGTGTTTATTGTCGCCAAAGAGGTCAATCCTCATCGGGACTTTTTTGCCAAAGACAGCAGCTGGGCGCTTTTCCCTGTACTCATTTTTATTTTGATGGTACAAGATGGCTCTTTTTCCAGATTTGATGGATTTCTGCTAATACTTCTGATGTGTGCCTATGTCCTTTTTTTGCTGCGGGCTGGCAAAGATATTTTGGTAGATGACGAGGAGAAGTCAGAGGCAGCAACATCTTTTGACTGGCGTAAAATATCGATACTGACACTTCTAGGCTTTGTCTGTGTGATTACGGGAGCAGACTATACCATCGAGAGTGCTTCAACTATCGCCAAAAGCTTTGGTGTCAGCGATTGGATTATTGGCATTATCATGGTCTCACTAGGAACCTCCATGCCTGAGCTGATGGTCTCCATCACTGCCGCACGCAAAGGAAAAGCGGACATGGCTATCGGCGCAATCATCGGATCCAACATGGCAAATACCACCATGGTACTTGGCTCAGCTGCATTAGTAAACCACATAGAGATTGACCCAGGAAAATATATGTTTGATATCACTACCATGCTAGCGGCTACCCTTATGTTGGTGTTTATCTCTGCAAATAAACTTTACACCAAGCCTGCCGGTATCAGCCTGTTGATTGTATTGGCTCTTTTTGTGCAAAATACCCTGCAGTTACTCTAGTGCAAAAGTCCCAAGTGACAAAGTCTCTTTCTTATTTATCCACCGACTAACGCCTTAATAATCTTTTTTGACTATAATGCCCCTATCGAAACTATGATTTTAAAGGGGACAAATATCATGAAAATTAAATATTCAAAGTTACTGCTAGGCATATTACTGCCCATAACCTACCTCCATGCAGAGGTCACAACACTGACGCCGCCTGATGCAAAACCAGGTGAATGTTATGCCAAGGTTGTACTGCCTGCAGAGTACGAAACCATCAAGGAACAGGTGATGGTCAAAGAGCCTTCTGAATCGATCTCTATCATACCTGCCAAATATGACACAGTCAAAGCAGAGGTGGAAGTCATTCCCGAAACACATAAGCTCACACCTATTCCGGCGAATTACAAGGAGGTCGCAGAAACAATAGTTGTCAAACCTGCTATACTTTCATGGAAGAGCTCACTAAATGAAGATGGCAACCCTATTAGCCCAGTCATACTGGCAGCAATAACTTCCAGTGGTATAGATATCCAAAGTGCCCAATCTGGGGACTGCTTCAGAGAATACTATATTCCCAGAAAATTTAAAAAAATATCTGAAGAGATACTGGTACAAGAAGAACACAATGAAACAGAAGTGGTTCCCCCAGAATTTGAGACCATAGAAAAAACAATTGTTGTAAAACCTGCCTCCAAAAAGCTGGTAAATGTCCCTGCAGTATATGAAGAGGTCGAAGAGAAGATCCTTGTTGCCCCAGAAAAGACCATGTGGAAAAAAGGACAAAATCCTGCACAAAAGGTTTCCGGTGCCACAGGAGAGATCATGTGTCTAGTCAAAGTACCAGCAAAATATAAGACAATTAAAAAAAGAGTACTCAAGGAACCCGCAACCACAAGAATAGAAGAGATACCTGCAGAGACCAAGACCATAGAGATTAAAAAACTACTCACAGATTCACAGGTCAAAAACACACCAGTTGATGCTGTCTATATCAGTGCAGAAAAAACAGAGTTGGAGAAAGAGGCGCAATTTGCTTGGTACAGTACCAAAAACAAAATAGACGATAAACTACATTTTTCAGGGCAGCAAGTCTGCCTCATAGAGGAGCCTGCAGAAACGATTGAAGTAACCAAAATGGTGCTGGATACACCTGCCAAAGTTGACTCAGAAGTGGTGCCAGCCACATCGGAGATGATCGAGACACAAGAACTTGTCGCAGAGGCTAAAGTAATCAAAACACCGGTAGAAGCAGAGTATAAAACCATCGCCAAGAAAAAGAAAGTCACAGATGAGCGCGTTGGATGGAAGAGGATACTCTGCCAGACTAATATGAGTAAAGAGATCATTACCACCCTACAAAAGAGACTCAATGACAAGGGCTATGATGCCGGAGAGCCTGATGGACTGATGGGCAGAGGTACCAGAAATGCACTAGACAAATTCCAAAGAGAGAGCAACCTTGCCACAGGTGGTATCACTTATGAAACACTCGATGCGCTAGACATCAAGCTCAACCACCAATAGTGGTCAAAGCCTCCTCTATATAAATTTCTCTAAGACGCTGGGTAATTTCTCCCGGCTTTCCATCCCCTATCTCCTCACCATCTATCTCTATGATCGGATAGACCATCGTCGTGGCACTGGAGAGAAAGGCCTCGTCTGCCGCATAAGCTTCCTCAGGCGTAAAGGCTCTCTGTTCTACCCTGATACCATATTTTGGTGCATATTCGAGTATCAACTTTCTTCTGATACCTGGAAGAATCTCTCGCGAGAGTGGCTTGGTAATGATTACGCCATCTTTGACAATATAGGCAGAAGAAGAGGTACCCTCTGTCACATAGCCATCCTCGACCATCCATCCTTCATAGGCACCTTGTGTAACTGCTTGGTCTTTGGCGATACACTGACCCAACAATGCGATAGACTTAATATCTCTTCGCTTCCAGCGAATATCCTCTACCGTCACAACTTTGACGCCTTCTTGAGCATCCCTACTCTCCAAGATCGACTTCTCAAAAGAAAATGCCATAAAGGTAGGGGTTAAGTTCTCTGGAAACTCAAAGACTCTTGATGCCACACCTCGTGTAACCTGCATATAGAGACCGCCTTCTCTCAAGTCATTTTTCTCTATAAGCTGCTCCAGCATCTTCAGACATTCCTCCTGAGGCATAGGCCATGTCAGCCCCAATGCCCCGAGACTATGATCAAAACGCGCAAGAAAAGGGGCAACATCGATCATTTCCCCCTGAATGACAGGCACAACCTCATACACGCCGTCTGCAAGTAAAAAACCTCTGTCAAAGGCAGATACCTTCGCCTCATCTTCCGGAAGAAACACTCCATTTAAAAATACTGTCTTTTGCATACATTCTCCTTTGAAATAATCATATCTGAAATCTTTAAACATTGACTAAGCCCATTGAAATGTCTAGGTTACTAGAGCATTCAAGGCATACGCAATTAAAGCCTATAACGGAAAGTGGCGATAATCTCCATATCTCTGTCTATACTTTTGGAAATCACCTCTCGTAGATACGCTTTATCCTCGTTGGTCAATACCCCACTGGAGATTACCTCACAGCGAATCTCCGGCTTTCTCTTATGGCGCAACACTTCAATATGTGCTAGTTCCAGCTTTTTATCCCCTACAGTAAAATAGGTATCTGTCAAAATACGCTGGATACGGGTATTCTCCTGCATCTGCACAAAGGAGCTATAGAGCGGGGTTGCCACTAGTCCCACAATGAGCAACCATGTTGCCAGCCCTTTGCGTGCGATGCTGATCGGTGAGTAGCCCAGCACCATGAAAGTCATGGCGGCTGCGAGCACAATACCCACAAGATTGGTCACAAAGAGCAGAAAGGCGGAGCCGAACATCACCCACTCTCCCCAACCTAGCCCTATACCAGCCACAGCGATCGGCGGTACCAGAGCTACTGCGATCGCCACACCTGCCAGTGAGCCCAATATCTTCTCATTGTTCTTGGCATAAGCAGCTGCCACACCAGAGACAATCGCCACAAACAGATCCAGTATCGTAGGAGAGAGTCTACCTGCCATCTCTGTAGTGAGACGTTGCATCGGAAGAGCAAAGGCGATTAGCGCAGCCGTCAGCAGTACTACGAACACACCAATAGCAATGGTTTTGAATGCATTGCTTTGCAGGCTACTGTCCTGACGAAGCACTCCCATACTCAGACTGACAATCGGTTGCATCAGTGGCGCCAGAAGCATCGCACCGATGATCACAGAGCCTGAATTGATAAAGAGTCCAAACGTGGCGATCATCGTCGCCAGTATCAGTAGTGTCATAAAAGTACTACTCAGTGTTCCCTCTTCTCTCAGTGTAGCAAACAGTGAGGCATACTGCTCCTTGGACGCATGCTCGAACAGTGGCAGACCTTTAGAGAGATAGCTGATCTGCTCTTCATCATTGGGGATATGGTCCAGACGGATACTGCTTCGGTCACTTTTGACTGCACTTTGACGCTCCCAAAATGCCTCACCCACCCCCAAGGAGAGTGCACTCTCTTCTGTCTGGAGCTGTACCGGTGTCTGCAGAGACTCGCTGTCATCAATGAGCACCTCTAGCGGTTTTTCACAGGTCACCTCCATCTCACTGCTCTTGATAAAGCCCAGTGAGGCGGGGAGCTTCTGCTTCTCTCTGCCTCCAAAAAGCATCATAAGGGGCTGAAAAAGATAGAACTGCAGCAGTGAAGTCGGTGCCAATACTGCCAGGATATGCTTCCCATCACCACTGCCTAGATTAGGCTTGAGTGCTGACGCAATCCAACTGCGATTGTCATAGTCCAACCCTATAAGCCCCAC
Organism: Campylobacteraceae bacterium; assembly: GCA_027023325.1. GTDB lineage: Bacteria > Campylobacterota > Campylobacteria > Campylobacterales > Sulfurovaceae > JAAXPZ01. The sequence continues at coordinate 6,906 of JALVVQ010000252.1, forward strand.
CGCTGAGAACTGTTTCTCATCGCCTTTGTCCGTGACAACAGAGAACTGATAGTGCCTGAGTGGCGCTTTCTCTCTCCAGCTCTGCCAGAAATGTTTGAGCTTGATCCAGAATGAATCAGCCATATAGTCATACTCAAACTCTTTGAGGATCGTCGTGTTTCCGATACGCACATCATTGAGAATCAGCACACCATTACAGGTGAAGAGATCGATCCTTTTCTCTGCTGGCTTTAGGGCAAAGAGGTAGGCCTCCTCTCTCTTTTTGGGTAGGTCCAGTATGCGTGTGAGTTTGGGCTGTTCTGGAAGTGGGACGATACCCATGCTGATCTCATGCACCTTGGCAAAAGCGATCAGTTGTTTGATCTCCTGAAGCGTACCCGTGGTGACGATATGTGAAGCAGCGGAGAGGTTCAGCTTCTCCAACTCATCATAGCTTTCATAAGGATAGAACAGTACCTCTTCGGAGACTTCGATCTCACACAACGGTTGGACAAAGCTATCATGCTCTTTGCGATATATATAGTGTACAGTGCCCATAGTTTCCCCATCTTCTCTTTCTTATTCATATTATAGCCTATTCGCTTTAGGATAGCTCTAGATAATCTTCTATATGCTACAATACACCATATTATGACACAAAGGACAAAGATGAAATTAAGACATATCATACTGGCACTACTGAGCAGCGCACTGTTTATCGGATGTGCCCCTACACCAAACACGACACTCTCAACAACCACTATCAAGAAGAATATTGTGGGAACATGGCATAGCAAGAGTGCACACAAGACGCGTGATGCAGTCACGATACGCTCTTCATCGACAGATACTTTTTATCGCAACGGAACACTGCTGAGCACCGAATATATAACCTATATCGGAAAAAGAGGAAGAGTCCTAGGAAAAGTACGCTATAAGCGCCGCTTCAAGTGGAGAGTACATGGCAATACCATCAAGACTACTTTCAGAAGTTGCAGCAGTCGCATACTCAAAAGACCTCGCAACAGCAAGGTAAGCTTCGTAACCGATGTTTTAAAAGCGGCCTGCAAGTATGCCAACGGCGCATCCAGAAAGACAAGTAGATCCAAGAGAATACACTATATCAGCAAGCATAAACTCATAGTGAGAGGAAAAACACTCTACCGATAAGGATACTGGAGTCTTGCACTCCAATCCTTCCCTAGAGATCCTGCTCGATCACCTCTGCAAAGCGGTTGAAGTAGATCTCCTTTACTTTTGTCAGAGGCAGTACGACATCATTGACTTTGACTTGATCGCCCCCTACTTTTCCAATGATATCTGTCGG
>JALVVQ010000253.1 GCA_027023325.1 Campylobacteraceae bacterium
CATCTTTACATTGAACGTGCTTGTAGTATAGTGTATACTCAGTGGTACCTGTCTGGAGATCTCTTCCAGAAGCTTTAATTCAAAATGACTCAAATACCCCTCTAGGTGAATCTCTATGCTTTCATAAGTGCTCAAAAAACCTTCATTGAGTCTATAGTTCTGTGGGACAAAAGCCTTGTCGGTATAGCCATGACTCTCCAATAGGCTGTGATAGTTTGCCAGCAAACGTTCCAGTATCTCAAGGTGTGTCCCAAACTCCGCATAGGCATCTGCTTCAGCCAAAGTACCTAAGCTGACATTTTCAGCTGCCAACTCTTCAAAAAACTTAAAAAGTGCATCACTTTTGGTAAAAAATCGCACCAAAGATAAGTCCAATTTGAGGTCAGAAAAAGCATCAAAAGAGGCAGCTTTGCGTAAAAACAGTATGCGTTGCAGGGGGTCTATTTGTATCTTGTTTTCAAGGAGTATAGCACGCTGCTCAAATTCATCCATACGCATGAGGGTAGGTAAAAACCCATCCGTGTTTTTTTGATCTTGACTGACTGCGCGTAAAGCTCTTGAAGTGGGGTAAATATGGAGTCTGTTCATGGTGAAGATTATAACATATTCGTAGGGTGCGTTTGCTAACGCACCTTTGTTGACAGCGCGTGTTCGATTCCATCGAACCTACGGGATTAACTTCGTCCCGTAGTAATTAGGGCGCTAAATAAGCTTCATGCTCCATGAAGCCAACAGCATCACCTTTTTGCACACGCAATCTCAGGGTGTACCTGCCTGGTTTTTCCAAATTGAATGTGACAGTATACTTCCCTTGGTCAACAGGTAACATTGCAAACTTCTGATCGTCCTCTACTGTATGTGGGCGGGTAAGCAAAAAAGAGACATTCGCATCATTGATCACCTCTCCAGGCAGTGTCTGAATACGATAGGTAAGTCGGTTTTCTTTTGCCAGTGCTACGATATCACCATGTTTGCGCTTGACAAATTCATTGAGCTTAAAGCTTGATTTTTTAAACCCTACCGGCACGACACGATAGCGTGCATCGAAGCGTTGCTGCGCTTCGATAATATCATTGATGTCCATATCTGCCTGTTGATACTTCTTTTGATAGCGGTTAGACTCATTGACAGGCATATGAATCGCTGAAGAGACCGTCCAATATCCCAACATGATACCGATACCCAAAAATCCCAGTATCATATGTGGCCAGTAACTCTTTTCACTACTGCTTGCCATATCTCATCCTTCTATAAAGTGGTCTGCCGAAATATATCCAAAAAAGTAAAATAGCACCTATCCTGACAATCCATGTAAATAGGGTCACTATCCAGCTATTGTTGTCTTTAAAGGTACTCTCCAGTGTGACACCTTTGTCTGCTGCCAGCTCATCAGCCAGTTCTGAGTAGGCCTGAAGCATCGCCACATCATATTTGGACTGTAGAGAATTGCTGTCCTTACTACCAATAAAGGCATTAAAGTAGTGCAATACCTCTCTATGATTATAGGCACCCTTCAGACTCTCGGAAGAGGGAATCAAGCCCAGTCTCCCCGTTTGGCTGATACTGTTTTTAATTACAGCGTTGGGTGCGAAAATCATAATGACAAAGGGCTTGCTCAGATTACTCTCATACTGTTTCACATATTCATACAGATTGGTGCCTTCTTGTAGCTTTTGCGTCGTAGCGATAGCATAGGCAGTCATCCCGGTCTTTTTTGTGAGTTCTTGGCTCATCTTTTCCAAAACAAGCGATGCTTTTGG
>JALVVQ010000254.1 GCA_027023325.1 Campylobacteraceae bacterium
AGGTGGTGGACTTTTTGTGGGAACAGGCGAAGATACACCTTGGATCTGGTCTGACTGTGTCCTCGGAAAGCCTGCATTCTACAACGAAGTACATCTGATCAACAAAGAGACACTTGAGACAGATCGTATCATTAAAGTGGGCAAGACCAAAGGTCAACTGATCGATGCGAAGACCAAGAAAGTACTCCAAGAGTGGGATGCTACTCAGCATGAAAAAGTAGCTGTGAATGAAAAAGCATTTGGCAAAGAGACTATCCTGCCTATGCCAGCCAAGTTGGGTGCAGCGGTTAAAAATCCTGTACAGCCTAGATTGCTTCACGCTGAGCCTGCCAACCATGGTAAGTGGACAATGATCTCAGAGTGGACAACCGGAAGAATCGGTATCTATGAGTCTGAGACTGGTAAGTTTATCAAGTATATCGAAAACTTGACAACACCTACATTTACTTATTCTGTAGAGCACAGACAGCACATTCCTGGTGCATAATTGCTCTTACTCTCTCCCTTTTGGGGAGGGTGATATGTAGAGATGACGGATGTCATTTCTACATATCACCCAACTACGGGATACCCATGAAATATTTTTTCCTTTTATTTATAACCCTTTGGACAGCTTCTCATGCCAAAAACAGTTATCCTGATAACCACTCCTGTAGTGAATGTCATGCAGAGATCTATGAAGAGTATCAGGGCTCTGCCCATGCCAAAGGCTATTTCGATGATGTCCTGCATCGCAGTATTGCCGATAAGATCAGTACTGAAAAGTATGACTGCGCTACCTGCCATATGCCTATGGCGAACAATCTCAAAGATATCATCTCCGGCAAAGCACGACCAGACAAAAATAACAAAACGCATACCGATGCAGTCAGCTGCTATTTCTGTCATACGATTGCCTATGTGAAAAAAGCACACCGATTCAATATAAATATCAAAGCCAAACAGGCAGCGAACTATAAGCCTACACTGTATGGGAGGCTGGATCGTCCTGACCACAATGACCAGCACTCTTCTGTCACCAATCCGATCTATGCCAAAAAGGTCTGCACCGGCTGTCATGCACACAAGCTCAATGAAAATAATGTCACGATCTTTCGTGCGATGCAGGAGAATCAGGACAGTGAAAGCTGTATCGCCTGCCATATGCCAGAACTCAATGGTGGAGCAGACAAGATCAACAAGCGTGCCCGTCTTCATCATGCCAGCCATAGATTTTTGGGGATACGAGATAAAGCATTTCGCAAAAAGGGAGTGAATATCACCATCGCTGCTGAAGATAATAGGCTCACAGTGACACTACAAAACAAGATGACACACCCTCTGATCATACAGTCGGCACGCGCAAAATATCTCAGAATCACACTTCGCAGAGCAGGAAAAATGGTCTGGGATAATTACAGTCAAGATCCCCGAGAAGACAAGCAGGGATATTTTGGTTACCACTTTAAAAAGAATGGTGAGCCAATAGTGATACCCTATCATGCCACATGGGGTGAAGTGCATAATCTCGCTGCCAAAGAAATCCGTGACTTGACCTACACGGTACCAGAAATACAGAAGGGAGATACCGTAGAGGTTGATTTCTATGTGCAGCTTGCCAAAGACGACTGTGCCAAAGCCGTAAATCTAGAAGGAACAGACCTTATGAAACCAGAGTTGATAAAGAGGGTTGGCTATACTATTAAATAGCATATCTTTGTTAGTGAATTTTGAGTACAATAGTGGCAATTATAGATAAGGAAGTATTATGCGGATAGTGTTATGGAGTTTGGTTTTTGGGAGTCTGTTGTTTGCCGGAAAAGTGGCACCGAGTGAGAAGTATTTTGTGGTGGAGCGTGAGAGTAGTTCTGTGGCGGTGATTGTAGATGGCCTGACCCGTTCGCATATGGAACATATGCACAACATGAACCACGGTGTGATCAAGTTTGACGGAAAAGATGGCTATCTGATCAGTCGAGATGGCTATGTGGTCAAGTTTGACCCTATGACCGAAAAAAAAGAGGCTGAATACAAAACAAGCAAATCAGCTATCGGGTTTGTGATCGGCAAAAACTATCTGGCTGTCGCCAACTATGATGACAAGTCAGTCGATATTCTTACCCGTGATCTCAAGCCGATTGAGAAGATCAAGACAGGCTCCAAGAATGTGGGTATCAAGATTGATAAAGACAAACTCATCTTTGCAGAGATGGACAATGACAAAGTAGCTGTCTATCAGGATAAAAATGCTGGCAAGGGATTGCCGAAATTTGAAAAACTGAAAGTATTTGATGTGGGCAAGATGCCTTTTGATGCGATGATTCAGGGGCATACCTATATCGTAGGCTTCTTTCTCACCAAAGGGTTTGGTGTGATCAATCTCGATACCATGACCTACAAGTTGATCAAGGTGACTGCCGCAGGGAACAAGCCAGTACTCAAAGTACCGCATTTTGGTTTTTGGTCGCTTAGCCGTGACAAGACCTTTATACCGGCTGTAGGCGACAACAAGGTGATGGTCTATGACAAGCAGTTTCACTTTATCAAAAATATCCAGATGCAGGGATTGCCTGTCTTTACCTCACTGAGCCCAGACCAAAAGTATATCGCTGTGACATTCTCAGGTAAGGATTTTCCCACCATACAGATCGTCGATACGCAGACACTCAAGATCATCAAGACATTCCATTTCCCCGGAAAAGTGCTTCATGTGCGCTGGTCGAAGCTCGATCCTCAGCTCTATGTCTCAGTCAATGATGCCAATCAGGTGAGTGTGATTGATACAAATAAGTGGTTTTTGGAGAGGGATATCTATCAGGTAGAGCGCCCCTCGGGTATCTTTATCTATCCTCTACCCGGGCACGAGTAGCGATGCTTGGGAGACTTGTCTGGGCTGTTTTGCTCATCGTGGGTCTCCCTGTGCTATCTTTTGCTGCGCATGTGCACTGGATGGGTGACTACAGCGCGGCACGACAAAAGGCACACTCAACGCACAAGCCTTTGATGGTGCTGCTTATCAAGGCTGGGCAGAAGTACTCTCGTGACATCGTGCAACAGCAGTTTATGGATCAGCCTTATATCGACAGTATCAATAAGCACTTCATTCCTGTCATGATCGGCGATGGCGTGAAGATGAGTTATCCTATAGAGATGTATTACACTACGAAGTTCCCGACCCTTTTCTTGGTAGACAGTGAAAAAGAGCTCTTTTTGCATGCCCCGCTGTATGGTAAAGAGATTGAAGGTATTGGAAAAGTGATATCCGCTATAATCCCAAAAAAATAAAACAGCAGCAATATGAAAAAAACACGCATCTTTATCAATGGCTTCGGCCGCATCGGACGGAGTGCAGCCCGCATCATCCTCCAGGACGACAGTCTGGAGCTGGTAGGCATCAATGACCTCTATGATGTCGAGCAGATGGCATACCTACTCAAGTACGACTCGGTCTATGAGACACTGCCGATGGCTATCAGCGCAGAGGGCAGTGAACTCTGGATCAATGATCAGAAGATACCTGTCTATAGCCAGAAGCGTCCTGCTGATCTCGATCTGAGAGCCCTAGAGGTAGATGTGATGCTTCAGTGCAGTGGCATATTCCTGACAGTAGCATCCAACCAGCCCTATATCGACAATGGTGCAGCCAAGGTCGTCGTCTCTACACCTCCTAGCGATGCGATGCCTACCTATATCTGCGGCGTCAATACTGATGCCTATGCGGCAGAGCCCATCATCTCCAACTCCAGCTGCTCTGCCAACGCCATCGTGCCGATCTTCAAGGTGGTAGAGAAGCATTTCGGTATCCGTGGGGCACAGATGCATATGTTTCACAGCTATACGGCCTATCAGAGCCTGCTCGATGTCAAGCACTATGGCACAGATATCCGTAGAGCCAGAGCAGCAGCAGTCAATATCATCCCCCTCAGCAGTAGTGCCGCCAGAGCCACAGCATACTTTTTCCCACACTTGACAGAAAACCTTCATGCCAAGAGTATCCGCATCCCCGTCACTGCCACCACGATGTACGATCTGCTGATCACACTGGACGGCAGCTATGACCTAGAACAGATCAGAGAGGGGATCATCACGGAAGTCAGAGAGCACTACCAAGGCATCCTGACTACCACTACGGAGCCCAAGGTCTCCAGCGACTATATCGCCGATACACACAGTGCCACCATCGACCTGCCACTGCTAGACCTAGCAGGAGACAATCTCCTCAGAGTCTCTGCCTGGCAGGACAATGAATATGGGTATGCCTGCCGGCTTGTGGAGATGGCGAAAGTGGTCGTTTAGATTTGGGGTTTTATGCTCGGTACCTTGGTTTCCGGACTCAAGGTCTATCTTTAATAGTAAGTTTTCCATTAATTCCAAAATCATAAAACTGCAAAAGCCCTAAAAGTAAGCTGTGATCCTTACCCGCAAGCCACCTCATCCCCCACAGGGATCACATCAACTTTCACAGATTTAAAGCGTGCTGTCATAATAAGTTCGTCACATTCATCCCCAAAGAGAGCATTGATACGGCTTTTGGCATGGTGAAAGGTACAAAAGAGCGTTTTGACTCTTACTTTATCAGTGCATTTCACTTGTAATGCTTCACTCTCTCCATATTCACTTTTGAGTATGACTCTGTCCCCCAATTTCTCCTCATCTTCCAGTGGCGCAAGGAGTACATCTTCATCATACTTTGTATCAAGCTTGGCGCTCCGCTTGGTCTGTGCGGCATTGTTGTAGTGGGCCAGTGTGCGTCCTGTAGTTAAGTAATACCCATCCAAGGTATTATTATAAAACTTCTTTTGCAGTATCTCCTGCACCATACCTCTTGGTTCATGCTGTTTGTAGACATATCTCCCCAGCCCATCATCTGTACGGAAATCAAGCAGGTGCAGGATAGGTGTATCTTCATGGTAGATTGGCCACTGCATCCCACGCTTTCTATGGCGTTCCAGCCTGTAGTAGTCTGCTCCACTAAATCTTCTAGGTGCTACCTCTCTGACCTCATTCCAAACATCTTCAGAACTCTTAAAATTAAAGTTTTTCTCATCTCCAAGCTTATGTGCCATCTGTGTCAACACTTCCCAGTCATCAGGCAAATCTGTCTCTACCAAGGGCTGAGAGAGGTGCAGTCTTCTCATAGCATTGACATAAACACCTGTTTTCTCATACGCAGACCTTACCCCTATAACAATATCCGCTTTCTGGGCGATCTCTGTCATAAAGAGCTCCTGCGTCATGATAAACTCAAGGTTTTCTATGGCTTTTTCTGTCTTGTTGGCATTGGGGTGGATATGGGCGATATCTTCTCCCATATTGAGCAGTGCTTTGATCTTGCCATCAAGCATCGCATCTATGAGTTGCGGAGTCATCAGCCCTATTTTCTCTGGTGTCTGGTAGTCAGGCAGGTAGTAAGGCAGACAGCCCATATCACACGCTCCCTGCACATTGTTCTGTCCACGAAGAGGCATAAGCCCTGCACCTGTTTTACCGATATTTCCAGTCATGAGTGCCAAGTGGGTAATAGCCATGACTGCATAGGATCCATCAAGATGCTCAGTAATGCCGAGCCCCCAGAAGATCATCGATTTTTTTACCGCATACTCTCTCGCGATATTTGGTATCATTTTTGCTAAATACTCATACCCCTCTATCTCTTTAAAATATGCAGGGTTAGCATAGGGGTCACTCAGTATCTTCTCTTTAAAGGCATCGAAATCTTTGGTACGGTTGTTGATAAAACTTTCATCATACAGCTCCTCATCTATAATGACATACGCCATCATATTAAGCACCAGCAGATTTGCCTCAAAAGGGATGATACAACTATGCTTTGCCAGCCGTGCCAGTTTGGTCTCACGCACATCAATGACAGAGAGGTTGTTATGTTTCTTTGCCATATCTACAATACGGTTGGCAATGATAGGGTGGGCTTCCATAGTATTGGAGCCTATGACAATCATATACTCACACTCATAGATGTCATTATAGGGGTTGGTAGCGGCTCCCTCACCTATGGTCGCTCGCATTCCTTTGAGGCTTGGAGAGTGACAGACCCTGGCACAGTTGTCCACATGGGGAGAGTCCATCGTCTCACGACAGAATTTCTGAAAAGAGTATGCTGACTCACATGAAGTTCTAGCTCCACCTATGGCACAGAAACTGTCTCCTCCATACTTCTGTTTAATCTCAGCCAACTTCATCGCTGCTATGCTTGTAGCAGTATCCAAATCACAAGTCATATAGGCACTATCAAACTCTGTAAGTTTGTCTGCAAAAGTCTCTTTGAAATGAGGGTTTTTCTCTAAAAAAGTTTTTTTGATACGCGGTTCACGAATACGGTCAGAGGCATCTACAAAGTCGTACCCGTACTTCCCCTTGATACAGAGCTTCCCCTCAGAAACCACCCCGTCTTTTTGGGCAAATATCTTGACGATTTTATTCTCTTCCACCACACCGGTGATATCGCATCCTACACCGCAGTAGGTACAGACACTCTCTATCTCTTTTCTCTCTACATTTTTGATCATGGTATGCCCTGTGTTTCATTGTTGAATTAATTAAGAGTAATATTATCCTATTTAAGATAAACTTAATGTACATTATAACAAAAGGAACTAGAATGTTTACAATTAGCGTAGAAAAAGAGTGTGGCTGCTTCCAGAAGAGCGACTTCAGCAACCATCAGAAAGTAGCCTCAAAAGATGATGCCCTTATCGAGGCACAAGAGATGGTCGGACATATGAATGAAAACTTCTGCCAAAAGCATGCGTTTACACTCCTCGAAGAGGGAGAAAACTTTATGATACGCGTAGATGAGAGAGCCAAAGCACAGACTGGCTGCTGTGGTGGCGGGCACTGTTCATAAAACAATATACCTACGGCATTATTTAAAATTCCCAAACACCAATGGCGCTTTCAGGTCAAGCCCTTTGACCTCAGCCATCACCTTCTGCAGATCATCAATCTTTTTCCCTGAGACACGCACCTCATCGCCCTGGATAGAAGGTGTGACCTTGAGCTTCATCGCCTTTATCGCTTTGACGATCTCTTTGGCTTCTGCTTTGTCGATGGTATCCACGATACGGTAGATCACTTTGGTATTGCCACCACTGATACCTTCAGTTTTTACCTCTTCAAGTGACTTTCCGGCAATGCCTCGTTTGACCAGTTTTGCAATGAGTATATCCTTGAGTGCATCGATCTTCTGATCACTGGAGGAACTCAAAGAGAGTGTTTTTCCCTGCTCATTCAGATTGATCTCCGCTTTAACCCCCTTAAAATCAAACCGTGTTGCTAGCTCTTTCTCTGCCATGACGATAGCATTTTTCATCTCCATCATATCCAGCTTTGCTGTGATATCAAAATAGTGGTCTTTTGCCATGTTTAGTTCCTTATTAACATTTTCATTATTGTACTATATTCCAAGATGCATTTATATTTAAAGACTTTATAAATATATCTCCACAATTATTTCCATCTAAAATTGACTGATTTATCTTATACACTTCTTTGTCCAAATCATCAACTACTATATGTTGTCCATCTATGGTAGTAATTCGTATATTATGTCCTATGATAACAGTTGTAGATATATTTCTATTTACAAAATCTTCTAATTCTGTTTCTAATAATTCCAATAACTCATCTTTGCTATAAATTCTACCTTCTAAATCTATACATCCACCATCAACTTGCTTATAGATGTTATGTTCTAAATCACCATTTGAATTTATAAAGCCTGTGATGGCGTAGTCGTCTTGTTCATATAGTAAATCTTGTGAGTACATTGCTTATCCTAGAATCATATTTTATGATTTTAGCTTTTATTTACTGTGAAGGGATCTAAATATAAATTTACAAAAAATCTGTAAATGCTAATAAATCTTTTCCTATTGTACTACCTTTATAATATCCATCATAATCTAACATTCTTCTAACTTCTTGCGTATCAGGATTAACTACTTCGTTAAAATAACCTCTATTATATTCTTTGCTTGCATTTAATTCTTCAAACTTAAGCCAATCTTGTAAGGTATCACTATGTTCTTTATACACTTCTGACGCTCCTGACGATACTTCTT
>JALVVQ010000255.1 GCA_027023325.1 Campylobacteraceae bacterium
AGAGTGCTGCTTCCTCCAAACCTGGCTTATAGGCAAATTGACTGACGGTCTTTCCAAAAGTAGGCACCAGCGCATCTCCTACAGGATGGAAATAGAGACCTGCGCCTTTGTTCAGCTTCTGCACATTATTGAAAGTGTGTCTGCTACCTGGTGCCTCGTTTCTGAGATGCGTACCCACGGCAATGACAAAATCACTCTCCTTCATAATCGTATCATTATCACCACTATAGAGGCTGTTTCCGCTCGCTTCTGTATAAGCAGAAAGGAACTTCTGATAGGCACCTACTTCAGGATTGTAGAGTTTGAGTCCCAGTTTCTCTTTCAGTGTCTGGAGCATCAATGCTTCTTCGTTGGTGATCGTCGCATTAAAGCGCAGGGTTTCTGCTTTTTTTAAAGCTTCCACTGCTTTGGCAAAAGCATCAGGGTCTTTTTGGGCGCTACTGTTTTCAAAATCATAGGCAAATCTGGCCGCACCATCAAGAGAAGTATAGTTCCACTCATTGGTTACTCTGTATATCTTGGGGGTTCTGTCTGTGATAGAGGTAGGTTTCACCTCATAGTAGATTTGGAACCCGTCACTGGAGTGGGCAGACACCGCTGGAACGCGTGTCAAATCCCAGGCATTGGAGGTATACTGAAAATCCCTACTGACCAATGCGCCCACTGGACAGACAGCGATACATTCACCACAGTCACTACAGTTGGTCTCATCTGTACCGTTGCTGGGTACAATAAGAGATTTTTGTAATTTGTTCCACATCGCATAGGCATCTTTTGGCACTACCTCTTTGAGACCTTTGTCAAGCTTCTCTCCGCCGCGGGGACCCGTACTGAGTGCCGCATCACCTACCATGTCCTTGCAGACAGTCACACAACGCTCACAGACAATACACAGGCCTGGATCATAGTGTAGCACTGAACTCCAGGTCGTCGCCTCTCTCTTCACATCAGGGATTGCAAAGGATTGTGAGTCTACACCGAGTTCCAATGTATAGTTTTGTAATTCACACTCGCCGCTCTGGTCACACACGCCACACTGAAGGGGATGATTGACATCATAGACTTCCATAATGGCTCTACGCTCTTCAAGGATACCTTCATTTTTCGTCACGATATCCATGCCGTCTTTGGCCTTCGTGTTACAGGAATACACCCGCTTGCCATCTGCTTCAACCAGACAGATACGGCAGGCCAATGTCGGTGAACACCGTGACAAATAACAAATTGCAGGGATAAATATCCCGTTGGCTCTGGCAACATTGAGGACAAATTCGCCCTCTTTTGCCTGACATACCTGACCATCTATCGTAATTGTAATATCGCTCATATCAGCTCTCCACTCTTTGGAACTTTAATCTGCTAAATCTATAAGAGGATAGCAGAGGCGCACTTAATCCCATGTCAAACTGGGGGCTTAGCGCGACTGTTCCTTTCATAGATGTATCAATCCTAAACACTCGTTTTATCGTGATACCATCAATCGTAAACTCTATCACCTCTCCATCCTTTAATTTTGCCGCGGTTGCAAACTGTTGTGAGCCTTTCAGCGGTATATAGTCTGCCTCTTCTTCTGGCCGGATAGAGGCAGAGAGCACCTCTTGGCTATCGCAGCGATAGACAACCACACCGTCATATCCATCCAACTCTTCAACCTCTTCAATCTCCAGACGGCACTCGCATGTCTGCTCACGCAAAAGATAGCCTCTGTGCGCTTCTCCTGAAGCATCGTAGTAGTCCGGTAGCATATCAAAATACGCTGCATGGTAGCCCTTTTCCGTTGGAAGTGCTGCGGTATACACTACCGTGTGGGACTGCCTCACACCCAATGCCTTGGCAAGATCATTCAGCACAAACCCTCCATAAGGCAGCGCCACATGGGTAGGCACCACCCTTTTGTCTAGAGAGGTGAAAGTACCCTCCTGCTGATTGAGCGCTGGCATATCCAAATCGCCCTCTCCGCTGCTGCTCAATACAAAATCTGCTTTTGCATGATAGCCTACTGTCTTACCCTCTGCCGTATCGTCTAGTGTACAAATCAAAGAGACACCCAGTGTATTGACCGAAGGCGGCACCAACATGACGCTGAAGCCCGCATATCGCTCCAGCAGTGCCAGTAGTTTGGCGATCTGTGTGGCACGGGGGTGCGCATAGAGATCACTTCCCACAATCAATGCACGCTGGGTTTTGCCATGCACTGCCGATAGGATATCCGCCAACTCTTCTTCGCCAATATTGCTTTCGGCACTCAAGTTTCCTATGTCCAGATCATCCAATACTCCCCTGATGGGAGCAGGCAAGGCTACTCCCGCCAAGAGAGTATCTGCAAGTAATGCAGTTACGCCGTCCTCGGTTCCCACTTCATACTTGACAAACTGTGTCACCCGCTCCTGCATCCTGCCATCTTCCATAGGATGCATATAGATTACTCTGGCTTTGTGTCGTTTACTCGCCATAGTGATATGATAGCCTACCTGTGGATTGTCGTCATGGATGCGTGCGCCCAATACAATAATGGCACGGGCATCCGCTATCTTTTCAAGTGTACCACCATAGAGGCTTTTACCAGAAATACTGCTGTATGCTTCTGTAAATTTTTGGTATGCCCTAGCCTCATGATTGATCAGTTTGAAACCAAGTTTCTCTTTGAGCTTTTGCAGGATCAGTGCCTCTTCGTTGGTGATTTTCGAATCAAAGACTACGCTGTCGGCCTCCGAGAGTGCCTTGACTGCATTGCCAAAAGCTTCTTGATTTTTCACTACGCCACTATTGGCAAAATCAAAATCAAACCTTCCTCGTCCGCACAAGGAAGCAAACTCATAAGCATTGGTCACACGATAGATCTTTTCATTTTTGACCTCGTAATAAAGCTGGCAGGCTGCACTGCAATGGCTACAGCTTGCTGGAATCTTCTCCAGCTCCCAGGCATTGCTACTATACTTGAAGTCCGTCGCTACCAATGCGCCGACAGGACAGACTGCCGCAGACTCACCCAGGGACATATCGCTTTTGTCCATCTTGGTGTTGACAATGGTAGATTTGTATCCACCTGAGGCTATCTGCAACGCACCGTTTCCTGTAATTTCATTCGAGACACGCACGCATTTCTCACACATAATGCACAAGGAAGGATCATAGGAGACAAATCCCCAATCCTGTACGGGTCTATGCTGGTCTTTGGCGGCAAAAGGCTGCTGATCCACATGAAACTCCAGTGTTTTATTTTGCAGGTCACATTCACCACTTTTGTCGCAGACCCCACACTCCAGAGGATGATTGACGCCATATAGCTTCATGATATTCTGTCGTTCACGATAGAGCGTCTCATTTTGGGTATGGATAATAGCCCCTTCGACAGCTCTCTCTTGACATGAGAGTATCATGCCTTCTACACCTTTTACCTCTACCATACACATTCGACAAGAGGCGATTGGCATCACCTTAGTCAAGTAGCACATCGTAGGAATATAGATATCGTGCGCTCTGGCAATCTCCAGAATGGTCTGACCCTGCTTCCCCTGACATACTTTTCCGTCAATAGTCACTGTCACAACAGAAGGCACTGTTTCTCTTTTGCTCATCATGCCCTCCTATACCGCAACCATGGAAATATAATAACAGCGCATACAGCGTTCTGCTTCAGCACTAGCCTCTTCTCCGGTAAAGCCAAGGTTGACCTCTCTGTTATTTGTCTTACGCGCATCTACACTAAGTTTTTCACTCTCTTCTCTAGGCAATCCTGGCATCCAACCTGTGATCTTTTCATTTTTATTATAGACTCTCAGCGTATTGAGATGGTCTTCCATGACTTCATCATCTGTCAGCGTACATTTTCCGCCATTATAGAGATATCTACTGATGACCGAAGCAGCTCTCTTGGCCTGTCCTACTGCATTGACGATCGTCATAGGACCGTACTCACAGTCGCCTGCAGCAAACAACCCTTTTCTGGAGGTCATATAGTCCTTACCGTTGGTCATTAGCGTACCCCAAGAGGTCAGTTTCAAATCCCACTCCTCCGGGATAAGCTGCATATCGCACGATTGGGAGACAGCGGGAATGAGATGGTCACACTCCAACTCAAACTCTCCTCCTTCTACTTTGAGAAGTTGTGGTCTGCCGCCATCAGGATCAGGTACCAGTTCAAAGGTGTCTGCAATCAGCTTGATGATTTGCTTGCCGTCATCTACAATCTTACGGATAGAAGAATAGAAGATAAATTCAACCCCCTCTTCTACTGCCTCATGATATTCTTCATATGTTGTATTTCGGATAATCGTCTTTTCATCTCTTCGATAGAGCATGGTGACCTTCTTGGCGCCTTCTCTGATCGCACAGCGCACGACATCCATGGAGGTAAATCCTCCGCCCACACAGACGACTGTTTTTCCCTTGAGCTCATTGCTTGCAGGACTGCCTATCTGGTACTTGTGCCAGAGGTTAACCTTGTCAAGCATTGAGATGGCACCCCAGTAGCCACCCATATCAGGATTTTCATTATCTGCACGCACCTTCTTGGAAAGCCTGGCACCAAAACCAAGCAACACCGCATCATAGGTTGCTTCCAGTTCTTTAAGCCTATCAGCAGTGACGCGATGATTGTTTTCTATCGAAACTGTGGGAAGCTCCAATACCAAATCAATATCTTTATTATACTTGTCTACAGGCATACGATACTCCGGTACACCAACTGCCACTTCACCGCCATTGACGGGGAGCTCCTCAAAGATATCTACCTGAATACCCTCGAGCCCCAAATAGTAGGCCGCCGTTAATCCTGCCGGTCCCGCACCAACGATTGCTACCTTTTTGCCATCATTTCTGGGAGATTTTGGCGCCTGCGGATGCTGCCAAGGCAATGCGTGGTCAGTCTCATAGTCCGCACCCAGTCGCTTAAGCTCCATAATAGAGATGGGTTCATCCAAATTGGTTCTACGACAGGCATCCTCACAGGGGTGAGGACAGACCCTGCCGCAGGTATGTGCCAGTGGCATGGTCTGCCTAGTTGCTGCCAGCGATTGGCTAAACTGCATATCTCTGACACCCTCGATATAGGCAGGGATATCTACATGCGCAGGACAGACATCCATGCAGGGTGCCGTGATCTTGGCAATGTAGTTGATATCGTTTTTGTAATGCTTGGAAGGTTTTTGCTCCAAGATACAGCTGTCAAACTGCTCCTTGTAGTGCTCTAGCAAGTCCAGAATCGGCTTGGGAACCGTGCGGCCTATCTCACACTTTGAGGTCAACATCATCGTCTGGCTCACCTCACGAAGATGCTCGATATCTGCATAGCTTCCTTCGCCTCTGGCAATCTTGTCCAGCATATCATAGAGGATGCGTCCTCCCCATCTACCGGGAGCACATCTACCACAGGCTTCGGAATATTCCTGATACTGAAAAGCATACTCTGTGGCCAGTCTCACCGCATCAATATCCCTGTCGAAAATCGCTACGCCATCCCAACCAATAAATGCTTTGGACTTGGTCTCTGCTGTATACGAAACTGGTAGCTTAAAGCTTGTCTCAGCGACAGCATCACCCTCAGCATGACGGTTGTCAACAAACTCCCCCTGCCATGTCGAAAAAACTACAGCAGACACTATTTTCCCTCTTCCTCTGCTGCCGCTTCTGCTTTGACAGCCTGATAGCGCTCTTGGCGTGCTTTTTGTGCCTCTCTGTCTGCTCTTTTTACTACTATCGTCCAATCTACTTCATTAAACTTTAGAGAGTTCATCAGCTCATGCCCTGCCTCTTTGATCCTGTCTGCACTTTTCTGAACAGTAGAAAAATCACCTACTTCAAAAAGGAATATGGCTACTTCCCCTACTTTTGTCTCTGTCTCAACCAATGCAACCATTCTGTCATAAAAATCATCTTTTAGGTGTCTTAAATCAAATCGCTTCATCTGTTTCTCCTATCGATCTACTTCGCCAAAGACGATATTGGATGAACTAATCATCGTAACGACATCTGCCAAGTAAGTGCCCACAAGCACCTTCTGCAAAATACCTGTATGGTAGAAGCTTGGTGCCCTGCACTTCAGTCTATAGGCATAGGGCTCTCCTTCTGACTTGATATAGAATCCAAGCTCTCCTTTGGGAGACTCTGTGGGTGCATACACTTCTCCCTTGGGAGGTCTCATGCCCTGTGTCACCAGTACAAAGTGCTGCATCAGCGCATAGTTTTGCGTCATGATCTCCTCTTTGGGGGCAGAGAGATACTGAGGGGCATGTGCCATCAGCTGAGGCTCACTCTTGCGATAGATAGGCATCACCTGTCTGATAATTCTGGCAGACTGGCGC
The DNA here is from genome assembly GCA_027023325.1 of Campylobacteraceae bacterium. Lineage (GTDB taxonomy): Bacteria > Campylobacterota > Campylobacteria > Campylobacterales > Sulfurovaceae > JAAXPZ01. Next base: position 6,303 of record JALVVQ010000255.1, read on the forward strand.
ATCTCCTCCACATGCAGCATATACCTGCCGTAGGCGTCATTTCTATCACTTACAGGAATATCAAAATCCAACTCGCCATAAAGCTCATAGGGCTCCTCCTTGCGTACATCATACTGCACGCCTGCACCTCTGAGAATAGGACCGGTACAGCCCCAGGAGAGCGCGTCTTCGGCATCGATCACACCGACATCTTCCAGACGCATCTTCCAGATACGGTTCTCTGTCAGAAGCGCCTCGTAGGTATGCTCAAGTTCATGCTCCATCTTATCCAGAAAAGTCATCATCTGTGCCAACCATCCCTCGGGAAGATCCAAAGGCACACCACCGATACGTACAGAGGAGTGTGTCAGTCTGGCACCACAATAGTCCTCCATCAGATCCATCGCAAACTCACGCTCTCTAAATGCATAGAGAAAGACTGACATCGCCCCCACATCCAACGCATGGGTCGCAATAAAGAAAAGGTGCGAAATAAGCCGATTGAGCTCCAAAAGCATCGTACGGATTGCCTGTGCTCTTCGGGGCGCCTCAATCCCCAACAGTTTTTCTACTGCATGCGCATAGGCATAGTTGTTGGCTGTAGAGGCAATATAGTCCAGCCTGTCTGTGGTAGGGAGAAACTCATTGTAGGTCATATTCTCTGCCATCTTCTCGATTCCTCGGTGGAGATAACCGATGTCAGGATGTGCCTTGACGACCCTTTCACCTTCAAGCTCCAACATCAATCGAAGCTGTCCGTGTGCGGAAGGGTGCTGAGGACCGAAGTTGACCACCATCGTGTTGTCATCTCTCTCAAAATTGAGGTTCTCAAAAAATGGTACCAGTTTATTGGGTTGCTGCATCACTTTCCCCCTATCTTCGCTCATCTAATTGCTTAGATGATTTGTTGTAATTGACCAGCAATGTTTCGCTGTACTCAATCGGTCTCTTCTTCTCGCCTTCAGAAATATCTGCATCAAACGGCACCTCGTAACCTACCCGGGAGAAACGCTTGGTATCATATCGGTCTATCTTGGAAGGGTCTCTGTTTTCTGCACCGATGATCTCACGGTACTCTTTGCCAAAGATCTTATCCACTTCATACCAGGATGCCGCCTCATCCCCCTGCAAAGGATAGGTTTTGAGCAGCGGGTGTCCTTCCCAGTCATCAGGCATCAGAATACGCTTCATAAAGGGATGGTTGTTTGCCACAATACCAAACATATCATACATCTCTCTCTCAGCAAAGTTGGCGCTGTTGAAGAGTGGCACGGCACTCTCGATCGCTTGCCCCTCTTTGAGGCGAGTCACGATACGGATACGCTTGGCTTTTTTGAGATTGAGCATCTGGTAAAAGACCTCAAATTCTCCGTCTTGTGCCAGATAGTCCACTGCAGAAATCTCTGTACACATAGCATAATCACACGCTTCTTTGGCAAGTGTGAGCGCTGCAATATTGTCTTGGGGTTCAATATGCACCACCATCTGTCCTATCTCTATATAGGCATCTTTGACTGTTATGCTTCCCTTAATCTTCTCTAGTAATGCAGCAAAGTGCGCATCTTCAGAAACATCGGTACGCGGCACAGAGGGCGCGACCCAAAACCTGTCTGTATAGTATGCTTTGCCCTGCACATTGTCTTTGGGGGTATATTTTCTCATTATAACATCCTCAGGTTGGGCTTGGTATTTTTATTCATATCTGCGGATTCTCTACGGATCTTTTTCTGCAACATCATCAGTGCATACTGAAGTGTTTCCGGTCTGGGAGCACAGCC
>JALVVQ010000256.1 GCA_027023325.1 Campylobacteraceae bacterium
GAACTGGCGATACCACAGGAGCAGATACTGCTAGAATCAAAGGGAGACAGTATCTCTTAGCGTTTGTCAAAATGCTGATAATCCTTGATACTGTGCCAGTCTCCACCCCAGCGCCAGTCCTTGGCTTTAAAGAGTTTAACAATTGTATCATTTTTGAGAATAGTGGCTTTTGAGTAGCTGTGATTCCGGTTTCTGTATTTTAGAGATGATTTGTGTGAGATGCGTCCAGAGCGAGAGATATAGGGGTTTTCGATAGGGTTGATATCAATTGCCTTGCCATAGGAGTGACGAGACCACTTTGTGCCACCAGTAACCGCGCGGCAGTTGAAGGCAGAAGTATTGTCTGCCTCTATAGATCGGAAGTCACTGGCACCATAGTCACTGACCAGTCTCATGCGTTTGATAGGGTACTTGGAGGCGTAGAGCTTGCCAAAGATCTCTGTGACCTCTTTGGCGACACTCCGGTGTACGATCAGTTCTCCTCGATGGTCTCTGCCGTCAAAGCCTCTGTAGGTCATGGTGAGGTACCTCAGGTTGGAGAGTGGTACCGGGCAGCCTTTGTGCCAAGAGCCCCCTTTGAGTATGCGTGTTTTGACAGCAGGGGTGATAGGTGAGATATGAGCGCTGTATCCAGCCAGCAGGAGATAGGGGGTTGTTGCGAGTATAAATAATAGCTTTTTCATGCCTTATTTTACATCAAAGTGGTTAATGGATATAATGCGGTTTTGAGGAGTGGCTATGATCGCAGCATTTATTATCGTGGGTATCTTTGTGGGGACTATCTCGGGCTTTTTTGGTGTGGGAGGAGGCATGATATTGGTGCCTGCCTTGATGGCAGCAGGCGTGGATATCAAGAGTGCGATTGGTGTCTCCATTGTCCAAATGGTCTTTAGCTCCTATTATGGTTCCTATATGAACTATCGCAAGGGGCTTCTACAGCTCAACGAAGGTATTTGGGTTGGCATCGGTGGGATCTTTGGTGGTGTGATTGGTGCACGCTTTACTGATCTGCTGCCTCCCGAGATCCTGAGCTATATCTTTTTGGCACTGGTGATCTTCGCACTGTTACGCATCTTGCGATCCAAGCCTCTCTCAGCAGGAGAGGAGGAGGGAAGCTTCTCTCCTATGGTACTTTCTGTGATCGGTTTGGGGATTGGTGTCATCGCAATGATGCTGGGTGTGGGCGGCTCAGTGATGCTTACGCCGATACTGGTGGGATTTCTTCATTTTCCAACCAAAAAAGCCTCTACAGCTGGATTATTCTTTGTGGTCTTTTCCTCCACAGCAGGGCGGGCCTATAAGCTCATGACAGGTACTTTCCATGCCGTCTCGTTGCGGACTTCCGAGATACTCAGTATCGCCTTTGCAGCGATTGTCGGGGTCATTCTGGGAATCAAGCTCAAAGATTTGGTGAGCGATAGCCATCACAGACAATCTATGATTGTGCTCTATGTGGTGATTTTAGGTTTGATGTTGAAAAAGATATTTATGTAAGGAGGGGAATGAATAGCATTTTTGTTAGATGCCATGGCAGTTACCCGCCTAAATACGGATTTCCTCTATATGTGTATTTCCCATTATCTGTCTCTTCTCTAAGACTGTCTGTCTAACTTGGCTAGTATGCTATTAATGGCTTCTTCAAATTCATCAAAATCGTCACCCAAGGTATCCCATAGTACTTTGTCATCTACTCCAAAGTAATGATGTGTCAAGACATCTCTCATTTTAGCTACTTCACTCCAGGGA
>JALVVQ010000257.1 GCA_027023325.1 Campylobacteraceae bacterium
CATGGATATTGCCATCTCCGGCATGTCCGAAACAGGGTACTTTCAGGTCATATTTGTCTCCGATGGCATAGATACGCTTGAGGGCTTCGGGGAGCATGGATCTGGGTACAGAGATGTCTTCATTGAGCTTTTTGTCGCCATAGTAGGTCACCGAAGGGGAGGCGGAGCGTCTGGCATACCAAAGTTTGTCTCTCTCCTCTCCTGGATCTGCGACAATGAAGTCCTGCGCATGGTTCTCCCGGAATGATCTCTCCAGTGTCTCCAGTTGAAAGGCTACTTCTTCGATGACATTGCCATCCACATCCCCAATCAACAGGGCACCGGCATCTTTAGGAAGAGAGATCCCAATCTTCTCTTTGAGAGAGTGTACGACCAGTGAGTCGATAAACTCCATAGCCACAGGATTGGCGCCTGAGGCAAGAGATTTAAATACGGCATTCATCGCATCCTCCACAGAAGGGAAGATGCCCATATAAGCTTTGGTAAATCGTGGCTTGGGGATGAGCTTGAGTGTGATCTCTGTGGTGATGGCCAGTGTGCCTTCAGAGGCGATGAGGATGCCTGCGATGTTGTAGCCTGCGACATCTTTGATCGTACGCTTTCCGGCACGAATGATCTCACCATTGGCCCGTACTGCACGCATCGCCATGACAAAATCTTTGGTAATCCCATATTTGGCAGCACGCATACCGCCGGCATTTTCACTGACATTTCCACCGAGTGTAGAGTACTCCTCGCTGGCGGGATCAGGCGGATAGAAAAGTCCTACCGCCTCTGCGGCTTTTTGCAAATCCATATTGACCACACCTGGCTGTACGACAGCCACCATATTTTGGGTATCTATCTCCAAGATCTTGTTCATGTGCTTTTCCATTGCCAAAACAATACCACCATTGGTAGGCAACGCCCCACCGGTAAAGCCGGAGCCGGCACCCCGTGGGGTAAGGGTAATCTTGTGATGGTTGCAGTAGACGAGGATGCGACTGACATCCTCTTCGTGTCGTGGGAACAATACCGCATCAGGCTCAAACCGTGTGCGTGTGGCATCATAGGCATAGGCGATGAGGTGTGCCTTGTCGCTATAGATATTTTCTTTTCCGACAATAGCAGCAAGTGCTTCAATATGTTTCGTTTCCAGCACAGTGAATTCCTTTTGGAGATTATATTATATTGATTATACTTCCAAAAACTTAATATGTTGATATTTTGGTATAATCTTTTTAGAAAAAAAGAGGATAGGTCTTGAGGATTATTTTAGTACTTTTTGTTATGGCTGTTGCACTTTTTCCTGCAGAAACCACGCAGAAAAAATGGAAAGAGGGAGAGATATTTTCTCGCTACTTGGAGGAAAATGATATTAGTACAGGTCTGCTCAAACACATCTCTACTACTGATTTGCAGTTTCTTTCGGAGATACAGGCAGGTGAGCTATTTTATGAGTTGCGAGATAAGGATAGGCTTTTACAGGCACTGATTCCTGTAGGAGAGGAGATGCAAATTCACCTCTTTCGGGATGTGAAGGGAGAGAAGTTTCACTTTGATATTATCCCTATTGCTTGTAAACGACTTACGGATTATGTAGCATTTTCTATTGAAAAAGGCCTCTATGAAGATATCAATCGTTGGACAAAAAATCCAAGACTAGGCTATTTGCTTAAAAAATACTATGGCAAAAATATCAACTTTAAAAACCTGCAAAAGGGAGACAATGTCTCTTTCGTCTATACCCAAAAAAGTAGGCTAGGAAAACCTTTTAGTTCTCCCAAAATCAAAGCATCTCTGATACGAAGCAAAGGAAAAGATAGATTTATTTTTTCTGATAAGGGAGTGTACTATGATGCAGTGCATAAAGATATCTCCTATAGTGTCGATAAAAAAATTTACACAGAGAAAGGGAAGTCTTTTGTGCGTCCTATACGGAAAATGCGCATCACTTCTAAGTTTACTTACAAGCGCTGGCATCCTATCCTCAAGCGATATAGACCTCATTTGGGTGTGGATATTGGTGCCAAGAGAGGGACAAAAATCTATGCCACACATGCCGGAAAAGTAATCTATGCTGGATGGATGGGAGGATATGGCAAGGTCATTAAGATCAGGCATTCCAAGGGATTTGTCTCACTCTATGCACACCAAAGCAAATTAGCTGTCAAAAAAGGAGCATATGTCAAGAGGGGGCAGGTGATAGGATATGTGGGAAGTACAGGCAGAAGCACTGCCCCCCACCTACATTTTGGGCTGTATAAAAATGCCAAAGCAGTCAACCCAATGCAATATGTTGGAAAAAAGGCATTGAGTGAAAAACGCATGGAGATTAAAAAGATTACAAAACATCGAATCGTGGAGATACCAGGGGCGAAAAAGAATAAAAAAATGATGCTCGGGCTGCTACAAGGGGAGCCCAAAGGCTTTCGCTGGCAGACCTATGTCAAGCCCTATAACAGGATAGAGGAGAGAAAAAACTATGAAGAGTGAGATTACGCATTTTAGACTGGAGTCATTGGAAGATCCGCAGTTTATCTCTGCCTCCTTGGCGCACTATGAGCAAAATGGTATTGCCAAAGATTGGGAAGTAGTAGAGGCACATGATAGTGTGGCGATACTCATCTACCATAAAGGGCTTGATAGTTTTGTGCTGGTAAAGCAGTTTCGCCCTGCTGTCTATCTGCATAATGAGGATGGCATGACAGTAGAGCTTTGTGCTGGATTGGTTGACAAGGAGTTGACACTGGCGCAGATCGCCAAAGAGGAGATAGAAGAGGAGTGTGGTTTTGATGTTCCTGTGGAGAGTCTGACGCGGATCACTTCGTTTTATACCTCTGTGGGCTTTGCGGGGAGTAAGCAGGCGATGTACTATGCGGAAGTGGATGAGACGATGCGGGTATCAGAGGGAGGAGGGATCGATACGGAGTTGATCGAGGTGCTGACACTGCCTGTGTCAGAGGCAAAGGCATTTATCCATGATGAGACGATTGCCAAGACACCGGGCTTGATGTTTGCGTTTATGTGGTGGCTTGATAGAATTAGGAGTTAGGAGTTAGGAGTTAGGAGTTAGGAGTTAGGAATTAGGAATTGGGAATTGGGAATTGGCGGTGTAGGGTGTTGTGCCCTCACAACACCGTTAGGTAGAAATTAGGAGTTTTTTGTCACAGTAGCGTTCTTGTAGGCAGTGGTAGGATTCGATGCGTCTGTCTCGCAGAAAAGGCCAGATATTGCGTACTTCTTGGGTGCGGGCGTGGTGGATATCGGCGTAAAGGATGGTTTCGCTCTTGTCATCTGCCTGTGCCAGTAGTTCTCCCTGGGCTCCGCAGACAAAGCTGCTGCCCCAAAATCGTATCCCCTCCATCACGCCGGAGCTGTCCGGCTCGAAGCCTACACGGTTGCAGCTGAGGACGGGGATACCATTGGCGATAGCATGGGAGCGTTGAATAGTGATCCAGCTTTCACGCTGTCTGGTCTTTTCTGCTTTGCTGTCACTGTCAAACCAACCGATGGCTGTGGGGTAGATGAGTAGCTCTGCACCCTTGAGTGCCATGATACGGGCAGCTTCGGGGTACCACTGATCCCAGCAGATCAGTACACCGAGCTTCCCTACCGAGGTTTGAATAGGTTCAAATCCTAGATCACCTGGCGTAAAGTAAAATTTTTCATAAAATCCGGGATCATCAGGGATATGCATCTTGCGATATTTTCCCGCAACAGAGCCATCCTTCTCAAAGACCACGGCGGTATTGTGATAGAGTCCGGGAGCACGCTTTTCAAAAAGAGAGGTGACCAGCACGATATGGTTGTCTCGTGCAACACCTGACCAGTAGGCAATATCTTCTTCAAAGGTACTGCTGTAGTCGAAAAATTGGCTATCCTCGCTCTGGCAGAAGTATTCACTCTGGTGGAGTTCCTGGAGTATGATAAGTTCAGCACTGTTTTGGGTTGCTTTCGTAATTTGCTTCTGTGTAACCTGTAGTGTTTTCTTTTTTGTGTGATGGTATTTTTGTTGTATTAATGCTGCTTTCATAGCTGTAGTGTATCAAAATCTTACTTTTCTTGGCTTTTGGTGCTATAATAGGGGATAAAATATTTTAGAACAAGGAGTGGACACATGAAAGGTTTGGTTTTTTGTATCGTTACGATTATTGGATTGGTTGGTTGTGGTGGAGGTTCTTCTGGAAATCCTCTTCCTGAAGGAACTATGAGCTCCTCAGACCTTAACCTGACAAAAGATATTCAAGAGAGTAAAATTGCTGATTATGATAAGACTGATCCAATCGAGGATCAGTATCTATCAATTATTAATTACCTCAGAAGTTTAAAAATAAAATGTAATGATTCTGAGGCAATTACCGGTCCTTCGGGAAAAGATATGAACTGGAATTCACTTTTAGCTGATGCTGCTAAAGAGCATAGTGAAGATATGAATTTAAGTGCCTGGTATGATCATAATGGTTCAGGAACAATCAATGATATTACTGGTCAAACACTTACTCCTGTAAGGGCAAGTATATTTTCTGAGCGTATTGAGAATAACGGCTACAATGGTTCGCTAACAGCGGAAAATATTGCTATGATGAGGGCGAAACCTACAGCACCATCAGCCGACAGTTGGATAAAAGTAATGGAAGGCTGGATGAAAAGTACCCATGGGCATTGTTCAAATATTATGAATCCTAAACTAACAGAATTTGGTATGTATGAGTCTCGTGCAGATGTCAATGCAAGTGGATGGTACAATGTGTATTGGACACAAGACTTTGGCGGTCAGTAGGCTACCTGCATCGTAGAACAGTGCAAACTCCCTCCTTGTTCTATGAGTTTTAGACAGTTGATAGGAATGATTTCCTTCTCGGGAAACAGACTTTCAAATATCTTATGTGCGATTTTATCCTTTTTGTCACTATAGGCAGGATAGAGAAGCGCATCATTGCAGATGAGAAAGTTGGCATAGGTGGCGGGGAGTCTCTCTCCTGCTTGGTTGTAGATAGCATCAGCCATAGGCAGCGGAATGAGTGTATAGGGTTTTCCTTCTAGAGTGCGAAAAGCTTCTAACTGCATCTCCATCTGCTTCAGTGCCTCATAGTGCTCATCCTCCTTATTGTCGCACTTGACATAGGTAATTGTCTCTGGGTTGACAAAGCGCGCCAGTGTATCTATGTGTGAGTCCGTGTCATCCCCCGCAAGATAGCCGTCATCTAGCCATAGCACTCTTTTTGTACCTAGATATGTCTCTAGCTTTATTTCTACCTCTGCCTTGCTCAGCCCACCATTTCTATTGGGGTTGCACAGGCATTGTGAAGTGCTCAAGACGGTGCCCTCTCCATCACTCTCTATAGAACCGCCTTCGAGTACAAAATCTATCTTCTCCAAAGGGGTGATACCCATATAGCCCTTCTTGTGTAAAACACTATTGACGCTATTGTCAAGGGAAGCCTCAAATTTGCCGCCCCAGCCATCGAAGGTAAAGTCAAGCAGTCTTGTCTCGTCTCCTACTTTGAGTGAGATATAGCCATAATCTCTGATCCAAGTATCATCGGTGGGAATCTCAATGAAGCTTATGTTGTTTCTGGAACAGAAGTGACTACTGATTGCTTCTTTATCTTGGCAGATGATATAAACAGGCTGGCTATAGGCAATCGCCTGAGCAATACGGATGAAAGGTGTCAGCGCTTCAGTGAGCCCATCTTCTGCCCAATCAGTCTCCTCGTGAGGAAAACTCATCAGAACATAGCGTTGTTTTTCCCATTCAGCTGGTATTCTTTTCAATGTGTGGCTCCTTAAAATTGGTGCGATAGCAATTGCCCCCTACACGTTTGGCACAGCCAAACCTACGGATATGATACCAAATTTTTTAATTTTTAATTTTTAATTTTTAATTTTCTACTATAATTCTTTATGGCATTTATAAAAATAAACAAAGAAAATTTCTTTCACAATCTTAACCAAATTGTACTAAAAGTCGGTTCCATTGACAAGGTGGATGTAGTCCTCAAAGACAATGCCTATGGGCATGGACTAGAGATCATAGCAGCGCTCTCGCAGGAGTTTGGCATCAAACAAGCTGTGGTAATAAGCAGTGAAGAGGCGATGCAGGCAACCCCTTATTTTGATCATATCCTTGTGCTCAACGGTACGCCTGTGGTGGACGAGAAGCTCTCTTTTGCAATTACAGATATGCGAGCACTGGAAGCTGTGGACAGTGGTGTGCAGATTGAGCTCAAGGTAGATACCGGGATGCATCGCAATGGTATCGCAATGGGGGACATAGAGAAGGCTCTAAAAATCATCAAGCTGCGAAACCTCCACCTGATAGGTGTGATGACCCACTTCAGAAGTGCAGATATGCTGGGAAGCGAACTCTATTGGCAGCAGAAAAACTTTGAAATGGTCAAAAAAAAGGTGAGGGAGTCCCAGTGCGGTGAAGTGCGCTTCCATAGCCACAACTCTGCAGCAATCCTCAGAAGTAAGCACTTCGATGAAGATATCGCCAGGGCAGGGATTGCGATCTATGGATGTAATGAGCTACCGGAAGCCTATGATATGGTAGAGCTCAAACCGGTACTTTCTCTTTGGGCACATCGTGCCTCTACCAGAGTGCTCAAAGAGGGACAGAGGGTAGGCTATGGCGGTGACTTTACAGCAACAGAGCAGATGAAGGTTTCTACCTATGATCTAGGTTATGGAGATGGGTGGAGACGAGGTGAGAGTGCTCACCCTTATCTCACAGCGGAGGGGCTACCTATCCTAGGGCGTGTGTCGATGGATTTTATCTCTTTGGCGACGGACAAAGAGGAAGTATGCATCATGCATGATGTCCAAGAGGCTGCCAGGCATTTTGGTACGATTAGCTATGAGATGACCACCATGCTCTCCCCTTCGATACAAAGGGTCGTAGTTTAGGCCGCTTTGCCGCTCATGCCCATAAGCTTGCCCCTAGAGATAATCTCCAGAGGAATGTCTCTTTGTGTGACCTTCTCGCAATATCCGATAGACTGCTTGAAGAGTGTTGCATCCTCTTCGCTGGAAACCACCAGCAGATCAGCCCCACTGTCCAGCGCATCCAGCAGCATGGTACCCATCTTGAGATAGGCCATTTTGGGGTTGGTCTGGACGATAGTTTGTCCGGCAAGTTTGTTGGCCTTATCAAAGCGAATCGCTTGGGCACCTTTGCTCTCTATCTGCGCCAAAGTACTCTCCATGATGCCCTGGGACATTTCATCCATACCAGCATAGAAGGCAACATGTCTGCCTTCCAATGTGGTGACTTCTGAGGCCTTATACTTTCTGCTAAACAGAGGCTTATAACGGATTTTTGGAGATTTTGCCATCTCTCGAAGTTTTGCAATGCTGACTTCATGATTCTCAGCACGGAAGAGATTGTTTTCGTATTCACATTCCCAGAGTCCTTCATGATGGCTGCTTACTGCCTCCAGAATCTCTGCTTTGTGTGGATTGTTCTCCAGAATCAATTTATGTGCCAGTATCAGAATGGCATCTCCAATATATTGATTATTGTAATGGTAGGTCTCCGAGGCATAATGAAGAGGATAGAGCCGCTCATAATAAGCCTTGTCCTCCTCTGTGGCATAGGGAGCCAGCAGGGAAAAACTTTCCATAAAATCTTCATCATTGATGATCAGGCCTTTGGTGGAGCGATAGGCAGAGACAGGATCAATCTGTAGTGAGGTACCGAATCTATTGGTGATTTCCTTGACGCTTTGGCTACCATCAAGAACCAGACCATTGATTCTAAAATAAAGTCTCTCTTTGGGATAGGCGAACTGAAAGGCTTTTTCTTTGATGAGAGGCAACAGTTCTTTGACCGCCATACCCTCGTCGGCTTGGATTGCAAAGAGCTTGTAGTAGGGAAGATAATCCAATTGTGCATTAAAAAAATAGGCTTTAATATGTAGGGTCATGAGGATACTCCGTAAATGATAGTGTAGTAATATTTTGTTATTTTACTCTATTGATACCCAAAGGAGTCTAAAAGAGAGAATCTTCTCAAGCCTCAGTCTCTAATGTGCTACTTTGTTTCTCAAGAACAGTTCTCTCTTTTTGATGCCAAGCAGAGGATCTTTGGTGAGATTAGGGTAGGTAGCATGGATACCCTTGCCATCATCCCCATGGCATCCACCACAGATGCTGGTATAAAAGCCTACGGCATCATCAGGGTAGGGTTGTTTGCATTTTCTTCCGGAAAGTGTCATGACATAGCAGGCGATCTTTTCCGCCTCCTCGCGAGGTGCATAGCCACCTTCCATCACCTCATTCTTTTTGAATTGCAATTGTGTGGAGCCGTGATTGATGACATCCATGATATACTGCTTGAGAGTCGTATCGCTTCGGATGAGAGCAAGCTCCTCTTTGGTGTGTGAGGTACGATGTGTTTGAATATGTTTTGCGTATGTGTTGTTGGATTTTGTTTTTGATTGTTTCTTGTCCTGCTGCTTGGCATTGTATGCGGCATAGCCAAAGATGAGCAGCAGGACAAAGAAAGGAGTGAGTTTTTGCATCGTATGGCTAGGCCAGGCGCTATGCTTAGCCGTTGTTTTTGCCTACATAGGCAGCGACATGCCCAGGGATACCACCGGGAGGGACAAGTGCGATCTTGTCTCCGTCTTTGAGTTTCGTATCTTTGGGCATGATACGATGGTTGACAAAGACCGCTTCTACTTCATCGTCACGCAGCCCTACCTGCTCCAAAAGTTGATAAAGGGTAATCTCTTCCATGATCTCTAGTGGTGAGGTGGAGCAGTCTATGCCTTTGTCGTTGAGCTGCTGTTTGAGAAATGAGAATGCACTGAATTTGATAGTGGCCATGGTGTCTTCCTTGATTGTGATAGCGTAAGTATACGCTAAATGTGGTTGGAGTTTATTGATATGTATTGGGTGGTTTATCTCTAAAAGCTATAATGTAGCCCAAAGGAGCAGCCATGAAAAAAGTGATACTATCGATACTCTTATGGGTGAGTCTCAGCTTCAGTGTAGAGGCGCAAGAGATCAGAGCAGATGTGATCAAGGTTACGGTGACGGGGAAGAGTGCTTACCGATTCAATGTGACACTAGAGAGTGATGAGACAGGATGCCAGCAGTATGCCGACTGGTGGGAAGTATTGGATGCCCAAGGCACGCTTCTCTACCGTCGCATCCTTTTTCATTCTCACCCTGATGATCAGCCCTTTACCCGCTCTGGTGGCAATATTGCGCTGAAGCCTGAGCAAAAAGTCTATGTGCGCGGACATATGAATAAACTGGGATATGTAGGAGATGTGTTTGAGGGGTCTGTCTCTTTTGGTTTTAAAAAAGCAGTGAAGCCACCTTTATTCCCCAAAGCTTTGGAAAAGCAGGCACCGCTGCCTGATGGGTGTGCTTTTTAGTCTAAAGGTGCCGTATTTTGGAGCCATTGACTCAGAGGTGTGAGTGCTTCTGTCTTTTTTGGCTTACTCTTGATAATATCGGCAAAACTTTTGACTCCCATTGAGAGCAGATACTGCAAGTTGTCGTCAAAGGTTGCTCCTTCGATGACATAGATATTGTCCTTGTGTACCTCAAACATATAGCCTCCGTTGGGAATAGGAGACATGGAGAGAGTGACGGTGTAGTGGTCTTGGATGATGCTCTCCTTTTGGGAGTACATGAGTCCTATGTTATACCCTTCATTGGCAAAGCCGCGAATGGCAACGACGAGTACCTGGTTTTCTCCTTGTTTGGAGGAATTGAAGATACCTACCAGATCTTTGATGGTTTTGTAGCCGGGGATTTTCTCCAGTAGCCTCTCAAAGAATCCTGCCAGTCTGGTACGCATAAAATGCCCGATGAGGTAGAGGATGAGGAAAAAGACCAGCAACACCAAGATAAACCAGAGATATTCATGGTTCTGTGGTGTGAACCCGACAAAGTTCAGTGCCCAGTTGACGAGTCGGTCTATCTTGCCATAGAGCCAGAGGATCAGTACTGCCACGATCACAAGTGGCAGGAGACCAAAAAGACCTTGTAGGGCAGTGTGGGTAAAGTGTTTTAAAAGAGAGTTTTGTTTCATAGGTATGGTTCCTTGTTATATGCTAGATGCATATCTTACACTATCTTGGCTTGAGTTATTGCCACTCTTGAAGATTGGCAATGATATCTTCCATCCTGTAGGGTGTTGTCCCCCGACAACACCAATAAGTCGCAATAGATGAAATTTTTTTATACATTCGAAGTTTTGGTGTTGTGAGGGCACAACACCCTGCGGTTCCATTTGTGTATTTTACTCTAAGAATAATGATGTAAATATTTTTCATATGTCATTTTTTCACTATATTGAATCACTCCAACTCCTCTAACCACGCCTCAACATCCGCATCACTAGCCATCCGCCAATCCGCTCTAGGGCTCAGAGAGATAGTGCCGACTTTGGGCCCATCAGGCATACAGCTGCGCTTGAACTGCTGGGTGAAAAAGCGTCGCAGGAATACTTTGAGCCATTTGGTGATGGTGTCCTCGTTATATTTCCCCTCGAATGCCAAGCCAGCCAAGAAGCGTATCTTGGTGGGTTTGGCGCCGTATTTGATGAAGTGGTAGAGGAAGAAGTCATGCAGCTCATAAGGGCCTACGATGGCTTCTGTCTCTTGGGTGATGGTGTCATCATTGGCAGGGAGGAGTTCTGGGCTGATGGGGGTAGTGAGAATATCATCGATGATGTCGGCAATGGACTCGTTGGATTTGTAGTATTCGATGACATACTTTATGAGGGTTTTTGGGATGCCGCTGTTGAGGGCATACATACTCATGTGGTCACCGTTGTAGGTGCTCCATCCTAGAGCGATCTCGCTGAGGTCACCGGTGCCGATGACCAGTCCACCCTCTTTGTTCGCCATGTTCATGAGGATGCTTGTCCTGACTCTGGCTTGGACATTTTCGTATACAACGCTGAGTTCCTCTGGGTCATGTTCGATCGCTTCAAACTCTTTGAGCGCGAGCTCTGTGATATCGACGGTCTTGAGTGTGACGCCCAAGGCTTCGCAGAGTTTGATGGCATTGGATTTGGTGCGGCTGGTGGTACCAAATCCTGGCATGGTGACAGCGATGATTTCTCTGGCATCCCATCCCATGATCTCATAGGCCTTGTGCGTAGAGAGCAGTGCCAGTGTAGAGTCCAACCCTCCGCTGATACCGATGAGGGCTTTGGGGATCTTGGCATGGCGCATGCGCTTGATAAGTCCGTGGGCTTGTATCTGGACGATCTCATCACAACGGGCTGTTTTGTCTGCGTGTATGGAGGGGACAAAAGGGGCAGGGTTGATTGTTCTTTCCAGTGTGCTGATCTCTGGTAGTTTACCTACGGTGATTGTGCGTGTCTTTTTGCGTCTGCCATCACTGTAGCTAGACTCAGCGAGCCTGAGAAATCGCAGCTTTTCCAGATCGATATCCGCAGTGATGAGATGACTTTGTTGGCTGAAGCGTTCATTTTCTGCCACCGTACTGCCATACTCTGCGATGAGGGCATGTCCCCCAAAGACGGTATCGGTAGAGGATTCGCCCACACCTGCGGAGCTATAGATATAGGCAGCCATGCAGCGTGCGCTCTGAGTGCGTACGAGCTCTTCACGGTAGGCGTGCTTGCCTATGAGTTCGTTGCTGGCAGAGAGGTTGAGTAGGAGGTTCGCACCATTGCTTGCCATGTGATTGCTCGGTGGAGTGACCGCCCAGAGGTCTTCACATAGCTCGACCCCCAAGGTCATATCTGCCTTGTCTGTAAAGAGCAGATCGACACCAAAGGGTACTTCATGATCCAGTATAGTGGTGGTGCTTCTGACGATATCTCGTCCTGTGACAAAGTGGCGTTTTTCATAGAACTCTTTGGTGTTGGGGAGGTAGGACTTGGGGATGAGTCCCAGCATCTGCCCGTTTTGGATCACTACGGCACAGTTGTAGAGTCTGTCTGCTTCCAGCAGGGCATATCCGATGACTGCGATGGTAGAGATATCTTGGGTCTGTTCCAATAGCCCTTGAAGCGCACTGTCTTGAGCTTCAAGCAGGGTTTGATTGGCAAACAGATCGTGTGTGGTGTAGCCCGTCAATGTGAGTTCTGGGAAGACAACCACACAGACCTCTTTTTTCTCTGCTTGTCTAATGAGAGAGAGAACCTCGGTTGCATTTTTGCTAGGATTGGCTACTGTGGTGTGGTTGACAGCGGCTGCGACTCGGTAATATCCGTACATCTATCTTCTCCATAGGGGAAATGAAGCATGGTGCGTTGGCAAACACACCCTACAGTGCTTGTATTTTATCATAAGTTGTTATAATCTTCTAAAAATCCAAATACAGGTATCCTATGAACCTTATAGAGATAGAAAACCTAGAACTTCCCGAACTCCAAATCTACCGCAAGATGCGTGGCAATGCTTTTGATGTGGATAATAGTTTTATCGCAGATAGCCCCAAGGTTGTCAATATGTTACTGGAGGGTGACATAGGTGTGAACAGTATCTTGGCAACGCATGCCTATTATGAAGAGCATAGGGCACTTATCGAGCGCAGCAAGGTTCCCAAATGTTATGTGGGGGAGAAGGCGCTACTGGAGACCATCGTAGGGCACAGTATACACCATAATGTCATGATGCATGGCAGGCGACCTGAGAATGTGCCGCTGGAGCAGATGGGAGACCGTATCATCATGCTGGATGCCTTGAGCAATATGGAGAATGTCGGAGCGATAGCCCGTAGTGCCGCAGCCCTGGGTGTGGACTCTATGATGTTACCAGTGGCTGCACCTCACCCGTATGGTAGAAGAGCCATACGGGTGTCGATGGGATATGTAAGTCGGTTGCAGATCCACCGTTTTGAGCATCTGGAGCAGAGTATCATCAAGCTAAAAGCGCTAGGATATACGATCTACGCAGCAGAAGCAGACGAGGGTGCCATGACATTGTCAACCCTTGACACTGTGCCTGACAAATGGGTTGTCATCATGGGCAATGAAGAGAGAGGCGTGTCAAGAGAGATCCTGGCATTGTGTGACCAGACACTGCAGATCGAGATGGCTTCAGGCATCAAGAGTTTTAATGTCTCGATCGCAGCTTCAATCATCATGCATTGGTTGGTGGTAAAACCGTAGGATGGGGTGCCCCACTCTGGACATACACCCCCTATATTATTGAATCGTCTTAAGCTGCTTTGTAAACTGCTCAGGCGGAATAAATCCTGTGAAAAACTTATCACTCAATGCCTTGCCTTTGCTATCAAAAAAGAGAATATTGGGCGCGCCAAAAAGACCATATTTTTTCAAAATAGCTTGCTCTTCAGGGGTATTTTTAGTGATGTCGATCTGGATGAACTTGAATCGCTCTAGCTCTTTTTTGACAGTGGGATCAGGGAAGGTGATATTTTCCAGTTCGGTACAGGCAGCACATCCCTCTTTGCCAATATCGACAACCACTGGTTTGCCTGCCTTGTTCGCCTCTGCAACTTCTGTGAGGAGTCTTTCGACTGAGTAGCCTTGTCTGACGGATCGATCTTCTATCACCTCTGTGGTGGCAACACCGCTTTTGGTGCCTGTAAATCTGTCTAGTGGGTGCAGTAAGGAGTGTGAGCCACTGACGGCACCCATGAAGAGCATGGCACCATAAAGAAGCATCACCAATCCAGAAAGGGTAATCAATTTGGAAAGACCACTGCGTTTGTCACTGTTGTCAAAGACACCGATATACACTGCAGAGCCCATCAGTAGCAGAGATGCCAACAGCAGCGTAAGGCTAGGAGGCAATAGCCTTTCGACCATATAAAGTGCCATCATAAGCATGAGTACACCAAAGATCTGTGAGATACGCATCATCCAGCCGCCGGGCTTGGGCATGAATTTGCCTGCACCCAGACCTACCAACAGTAGTGGTACTCCCATGCCTATACTCATTACAAAGAGTGCCAGCCCACCAAGGAATGCATCCCCAGTCTGAGAGATAAAGAGGATAGCCCCACCCAGCGGTGGCGCGACACAGGGGCCTACAATCAGCGCAGAGAGCACTCCCATGATAGCAGTGCCGAGGATACCTTTGCCCTGGGCATTGTCACTGGCAGAGCTGAGTTTGGATTGCCATGAGGCAGGCAGGCCGATCTCGAAAAAGCCGAAGAGGGAAAATGCCAGAGCTACGAACATGGCGGAAAAGAGGATAATGACCCAGGGCTTTGCCATGGCTGCCTGAATATCTGCGCCCACGAGACCAGCAATGACGCCCACCACCGTATAAGCCAAAGCCATGGCAAGCACATAGATAAGGGAGGTGAAAAAGGCTTTTCCGGGACTGGGCTTCTCCTCTTTGCCTGCCTGGGAAATAATGATGGAAGAAAGAATGGGGATCATAGGGAAGATGCAGGGTGTCAATGCCAAAAAGAGCCCAAAGACAAAGAAAAGCATAAGGATAAAGAAGGGATTTTCTTTGACCAGTACATCAGCGATCTTGCCAGTGTTTCCCTCTTGTGTCAGCCTGGATATCTTGGCAAAAAAGCTTTCAGGTTCTCCTTCATAGGCAAATGTGAACTTTCTCACCTGCGGCTGGTAGCAGATGCCACCATCAGAACAGCCAGTCATTTCGATAGCGAGGGTGTAGTCTTTGTTGACCTTGCTCTCTATCTCCTTGAGGGGAATGTCTACGGAGATATCATGGTAAATATCAAACTCCCCGTGTTTTTCAGTGGGTGGAAGCGTAGGTTTGAGTTCGGTTTGTATGGGGTCAGTAATTTTGAAATGCAGGTCTTTGCCATAGATATAGATCTTGTCGCCCAGTGTGATCTTTGTTTTGATCTTGTCGCCCTCTTTGACGGCGCTGGCTTTGAAAGCCTCAGCAGGGGAGAGAAAACTTTGCTTGGGAAGCTTGAGCCCTCCGAATCCTTCCGCATGGCTTATGGTAGTAGCTAAAAGTATCGCACACAGTAAAAAAATCTTCTTGAATGTCATCTTTGTACTCTCTTTTAAAGGTTGTTAGTGTAAAACTATATCCAAGAATGATAAACAATAACAGTGTAGTAAATGTGCAAAGGGCAAGAGATGAATCAAAAAGAGATATCGTGGTATGCATGGGGCACAGATCCCTTTGATAAGGCAAAACAGGAAGAGAAGCCACTGTTGCTTTTTATTGGTTACAGGGGATGTTACTGGTGTGAGCAGATGGAGCGGGAATCTTTCGTTAATGATATAACGGTCTCTTTGGTAGAGGAGCATTGTATCGTGGTGCGTGTCGATAGCCATGAACGACCAGATATTGGTAGGCATTTTCACCGTGTATTTACACAGATGACTGGACGCGAAGCAAACTATCCGTTGGTGATTTTCCTCTCGTCTGACAAGGTACCGCTGTATGCTGCAAGCTATCTGCCTGAGTCGAGCAGGGACGGAATGATGGGGCTAGGGGAGACTGTGACGCTGGTTGCGCAAAAATACCAGCAGCAAAGGGCACTGCTTCTGGAGAAGGGTCAAGAGATTCTAGATCTGCTACAGCCATCAAAGCAAAGTATCCAAGCAACCACACTGCATGGTGGTATCGTCTCTGTCATTTCTGAGCAGATCAAAGTGCTTCATGACAGTGAGCATGGAGGGTTTGGAGAGAAGCCAAAATTTCCCAGACACTCTCTGTTGATGCTGGCACTGGATAGTTACAAGGAGACCAAAGATCCTGAAATTGCTGCCTTGCTTCGGCATACTTTGGATGCACTGACCAACAAGGGATTGCATGACAGAGAGGAAGGTGGATTTCATCGTTACTGTATGGACAAGGCATGGCAGGAGCCGCAGAGAGGGAAAATGCTCTATGACAATGCCTTGATGAGTGAGACACTGCTATGGGCATCGACACGGCTAGAAGAAGAACAATACGCCGCCATAGCACTAGAGACAGTGGAATTTATACGAAATAAACTGATGCTGGATGGGTGTTTCTGTGCTTTTTATGACGAAGGTGTGGTGAAGGATGAGAGAATAGTTGTCTCATGGAATGCTATGGCGATCAAAGCCTTTTTAATGGCTGGAAAGTGGGACAGGGTCTACAGACAAATGGGCATTGCTTCACTCTCCAAGTTGCTGGAGTTTGGGATGAAAGGAGGGGTACTGTACCACAGCTTTATCCGAGGAGAAGCACCCGCGACAGAGGCATTTTTGGAGGATTATGCCTATGTGGCTGAGGTACTGATCGTGGCATATGAAGAGACCGGAGAGGAGCACTATTTGGTCAAGGCTTCAGAGCTGATCAACGAGGCACTCAAGCAGTTTTTTAATCAAGGACAATGGTGCTATGCCAACAAAGAGGTGGTATTGCCTGCAGATACGGTCGACGGAGACTATCCTGCTGCACTCTCTGTGATGGGTGCTGTCCTGCAAAAGGCTACGAAGCTTATCGATCCGGCGTATGAGAAGTTTTTGCAGCGTACGCTGGAGATACACTCCTATGAATTAATGAGACAGCCTGTCTCTATGCCTGCATTGGCAAGGACAGCGATGCAGAGCATACGCCCACAAGAGAAAATACAAATGTAAAGTAACACTTGACACTTTATGATAAAAATGCTATACTTTCATACTTTCCATACAAAAGGAGCATGGCATGGCATTGAAAATGAAAGCGCTTTCCGCGCAGAGCGGAGAGAACAAATCAACCATACTGTTTTATATCAAAGAGGGATTGCTTCCAGCACCCTCCAAGCCCAAACCCAATGTGCATCTCTATGATGAAAGCTGCGTAGAGATCATAAAGTTCATCAAATACCTCCAGCATCATTTTGCCTATACCATCGCAGATATCAAACATATCTTTGAGCAGACGCCTTTGGATCTGGATGGGAGTTTTGAGATGATGGTGAGCGCACTTGAGATCGCCACCGTAGGAAAAAATCCTGTATGGTATACCAAAGAAGCCTTTCTTAAAGAGAGTGGGCTGGAGGAGGAGACCTTGGATACCTATATCGATAGAGGGTATCTCTTCCAAAGAAAACAGGGGTTCAGTTCTGCGGAGCTTGAGATGGTAGGCATCTTGCAAAATCTTAGTACGCTTGGACTTGAGAGCGCACTGATAGACCAGTATGTGCAGAGTGCCAAGCAGATTGCTATGCTGGAGAGTGAGGCAGGTGCTAGGATGTTTGATACGATTGAAAAGGAGTCAACGGCACATTATGAGATGCTTTTTGACATGGTACTCAAGCTCAAGCCCTATATCTACAATATGCATACTGTTTCACAGTATTATCATGACAAAAGGAGCCAATCATGAAAACACTCTTCCGCATCGCAGGGTTTACCCCTTATATATTGATCATCTTTCTCAATGCAATGACAGATCTGGGACACAAAATTATCCTACAAAATACGATCTTTAAGGCCTATGACGGCTCTGAGCTGATCGTGCTGACTGCGATAGTCAATGCCTTGATTCTGTTGCCGTTTATCTTTCTCTTTTCACCCTCTGGCTATATCGCTGACAAGTATCCCAAAACCAAAGTAATCGAGTATGCAGCACTGCTGGCGATAGGTATCACGGTACTGATACTGATCAGTTACTACATGGGCTGGTTCTGGCTCGCCTTTGGGTTGACTTTTGTGCTGGCGGCGCAGAGTGCGGTCTATTCACCTGCCAAGTATGGGCTCATCAAAGAGATGGTAGGCAATGACAACCTTGCCTCTGCCAACGCACTGGTACAGGCAGTCACCATCATCTCTATACTTGCAGGTGCGGTGATCTACTCACTGCTCTTTGAGAAGTTTTTGGGAGACAGAACGATACTCCCTCATGAGATACTACCGTATGTGGCACCGCTTGGCTACCTGCTTATCGCTGGAAGTATCGTAGAGTACCTGCTTGCAAGACGGCTGGTGGGTGCGAAACAAAGCGAAGACAGTACCGTCAAATTTGAAGCAAAAAAGTATAAAAACCTTGGCTATCTCAAAGAGAATCTCACACTCCTCAAAAGCAATGAAACCGTATGGCTCAGTATCATCGGGCTGAGTATCTTCTGGGGGATCTCTCAGGTGGTTGTGGCTATTTTCGGAGAGTATCTCAA
Source organism: Campylobacteraceae bacterium (assembly GCA_027023325.1). Lineage (GTDB taxonomy): Bacteria > Campylobacterota > Campylobacteria > Campylobacterales > Sulfurovaceae > JAAXPZ01. The sequence continues at coordinate 18,019 of JALVVQ010000257.1, forward strand.
GGGAGAGCTTGGTGTCACCGATACGGTGGTAGCACAGGGACTTTTAGCACTGTCTGGTGTGGGTATTATCGTAGGGTCTTTGTTGGCTGGAAGATTTAGCCGTCGCTATATCGAGACAGGGATCATTCCTCTAGGGGCTCTGGGTGTGTCACTCTCAGTCTATCTACTTCCTTCGCTTCACAGTCAGCTTGCTCTGGGTGTGGATCTTTTTGCTTTTGGACTCTTCGCAGGGCTCTTTATCGTACCACTCAATGCGCTGATTCAGTTTGCCACGCCGACACATATCCTAGGGAAAATGCTTGCTGGCAACAACTTTGTCCAGAGTGTATCGATGTTTCTGTTTCTGGTGGTTACGGCACTGTTTGGCTACTTTGAGATATCAAGCAGGACACTGTTTTATCTCGTGGCGACCATTGCCTTTGTTGGGATGCTCTATACCTTTGTCAAGCTCCCGCAGTCGCTGGTGCGCTATCTTGTCAAGATGCTCTTTCGCTTTCGATACCGTATCGAGGTCAAAGGACTCGAGCATATCAAAGCAGAGGGCAGAGGGGTACTACTGCTGGGTAATCATGTCTCGTTTCTCGATTGGGCGATGTTACAAATTGCCTACCCAAAGCAGATCCGCTTTGTAATGGACAGAACCTACTATGAAAAGTGGTATCTGAAGCCATTTTTTAATTTCTTTGGTGTGATCCCTATCTCTACCAGAGGAAGTAAAACAGCATTGGCAAAGGTGAGCGAAGCCTTGGAGAATGGTGATACCGTAGCACTCTTTCCAGAGGGGCACCTCTCTAGAAATGGTCATTTAGGCGAGTTCAAGAAAGGCTTTCAGGTCGCAGCCAAAGAGGTGGAGAATGCAGTGATCGTGCCTTTTTATCTCAGAGGACTCTGGGAGGATAACTTCTCTCATGCATCTGGGAAAATGAAGCGAAATAGCGCGAAGGATATCACGGTCAGTTTTGGTGAGATGATGGATATCTATAGTACCCCTGTGGAGGTCAAAAAATCAGTCTTTGATCTCTCTATCTCTTCCTGGCAGGTGTACACAAAGGAACTACCCAGTATCCAAAAAGCATGGCTACAGAGCGCCAAGGAATCAGGAGGCAAGCTCTGCATGGCAGATTCGACTGGGCTAGAACTCTCCAACCATAAGTTTGTCACAGGGACACTGCTTATCGCAAACAGGCTGAAAAAGCCTCTCGCGCATACGCAAAATGTTGGACTTCTCTTGCCCACCTCAGTAGGGGGATCCATGGGAAACATGGCACTGCTCACACTGGGAAAAACGGTGGTCAATCTCAACTACTCCAGTGGTACACAGAGTTTGTTGCATGCGGTGGATATCGCACAGATAGAGACTGTCATTGCCTCCAAGCAGTTTGTGACCAGACTGAAGGCCAAAGGCTTCGATCTTTCAGAGGTGCTGGTGCAGGTGGAGGTAATCTATCTGGAGGATATCAAGGAACAGATTGGCAAGTTAGCATCTCTGCGGATGCTGCTTAGTGTGAAGCTACTTCCGCTAGATATCCTGAGTCGCATCTATCTCAAGGAGCGCAGCCCAGAGGATACTGCAGCGATACTTTTCTCCAGTGGAAGCGAAGGCACACCCAAGGGGATTGAGCTGACCCATCGCAATATCATGGGTAACATCAAGCAGACCACCACACTGATCAATCCGACAGATGAGGATGTGATGCTGGGCACCTTGCCGATCTTTCACTCCTTTGGCTTGACAGTGACGACCCTGCTGCCACTGGTCGAGGGGATTCCTGTGGCGTGCCATCCTGATCCGACAGATGGCTTTGGGATAGGCAAGATGGCAGCCAAGTATGAGGCGACCATGCTCTTTGCGACGGCGACCTTCTTCCGACTCTATACCCGCAACCGCAAGCTTCATCCACTCATGTTCTCACACTTGAGGATGGTGATCGCAGGTGCCGAGAAGCTGCCTGCTGAGATCAGAGAGGCGTTTCGGGCGAAGTTTGGCAAAGAGATCTACGAGGGGTATGGTGCGACAGAGACCACACCTGTGGCTGGGGTCAATATCCCTGATGTCCTGATGATGGATGACTGGAAGGTGCAAAAGGGCAACAAGGCAGGCACGATAGGGCTGCCTCTGCCAGGAAGCAGCTTCCGTATCGTAGATCCTGAGAGCTTCGAAGAGCTGCCTGTAGGGGAGGATGGCATGATCCTGATCGGCGGCACCCAGATCATGAAAGGTTACATCGGTGACCCTGACAAGACCGCTGCGGTGATCAGAGAGATTGATGGCATCCGCTGGTATGTGACGGGTGACAAGGGGCATCTGGATGAGGATGGCTTCTTGACGATTGTGGATCGCTATAGCCGTTTTGCCAAAGTGGCTGGAGAGATGGTGAGTCTGGGGCTGGTAGAGAGTGAGATCGTCAAGGTGCTTTCAGAGGCAGACCAGATCGCTGTCGCTGCCCTGCCGGACGAGAAGAAGGGAGAGAAGTTGGTACTGCTACTGGAGGGAGAGATGACACTAGAGACACTCAAAGCAGAGATCAAAACGCTAGAGATGAATCCCCTCTTTGTACCCAGCGAATACTACAAGGTGGAGGCATTGCCTAAACTAGGCACAGGAAAAGCAGATTTCAAGGGTGCCAAAAAATTAGCACAGGAGTTGAGTGATGGAGAATAAGGAAGAGACATTGGAAGAGAGAACTTATCAGGGGTCACTGCTGTCAGTAATACACTTTCTGTCTGGGATTGCTGCGGCAGCGTATTCGATATTTTTGGTTACGAACTATAACCGTAATATGCCTTGGGGTAACCTATTGACTTTCGGTATCCTCTTCTTGTATCTGTGGGGCTTGTATGCATCTGTACCGCGCTACAAAAAAGGAAGTATGGGCACAGCAAGGGGCATCTTTCATGTGATAGGAGGATTATCTTTGGTATTTTTTCTCAATATTTTTGTCTGCATGAATAGTTCAAGATTTTAAAAATGGCTATTCATATCCTCTTTGATTTGCTCTCTTATCTGGCGGCAGGTGCGTTTTCTTGGAGGTATTTCAAGGATCCAAACCCTGTGATCATAGAGGAAGATATGCGTTGGTATTACTACACTGTGTTGGTCGTTGGGTTTGTCTTGGGCTCTGTGGGTCTGAGTATACTCAACAACTATCTCTCACTAGAGGGACAGGTGATCTTGGGAAAATCTATACTGGGAGCACTTTTCGGTGGGATACTTTTCTCTGAGACATTTAAGTACTTTATGGGCATCAAGGGTTCTACGGGGGCATATTTTGTCCCCTCTCTGGCTATCGGTATTGCGATTGGCAGAATCGGATGCTTTTTGGCAGGGCTTGAGGATTATACCTATGGTGTGGAGACGACTCTGCCGTGGGGTGTAGACTTTGGGGATGGGGTAGTGCGGCATCCTGTGCAACTCTATGAGAGTTTGGCGATGTTTGGATTTTTTGGGTTTGCCTTGTGGCGATACAGGGTAGACAGAGCAGGATTTGGGCGCACTATGTTTTACCAGTTTGTGCTTTGGTATGCCCTGCAGAGATTTGCCTGGGAGCAACTCAAGCCCTATGAGAATATCGTGTTGGGTATCAATCTATTTGGCTGGGTTTGCTTGGTACTGATAGGGTATGCAGTGGTTTATCTATACAGAAATAAATAAAGGAAAGTATCATGGCATTTTATGCACAACATTATGATCTGTTTTTGACAGCGACACAGAGTTTTTGTCAACAGTGTGACAACATCAATAGATTGGTTGACACCCATGTGGTGACCAAGGACAATGAGGTATTCCTGCGTAAATTCTGTCCCACTTGTGGGGAGTCGATGGTAAAGATTTCCACCAATTATGACTACTACAAGCAGTGCGAAGCCTACCTCAAACAGCCGGACTTGCCAGAGAAGTCCTTGACACAGGTGCTTCGTGGTTGTCCCTATGACTGCGGGGTCTGTCCGCAGCACCAAAACCATCCCTGTCTGGCACTGTTCAATGTCACAGATGAGTGCAATATGAAGTGCAATATCTGCTACTACGCAGCAGAGCCCGGACTGGGTAACCATCGCAGTATGGAGGAGATCTCACAGATGCTCGATACCCTGCTGGAGACCGAAAGTGAGCCTGACCTTATTCAAGTCACCGGAGGAGAGCCTACGACACACCCTCAGATCATGGAGATATTGCAGTTTCTCAAAAAGTCTCCAGTCAGGCATCTCATGCTCAACACCAATGGCATCCGTATCGCAGAAGATGAGGCGTTTGTCAAGGCACTTAAGAAGCTGGGCGCTGGGTTTGAGGTCTACTTACAGTTTGACTCTCTACAGAAAGAGGTGTTACAGGATATCCGAGCCAGAGATATGCGCGAGGTGAGACGCAAGGCATTGGCAATGCTGGAGAAGCATAATGTCTCTACTACGATCGTCTCAGTCATCAAAAAAGGACTGAATGACAAAGAGATCCCGCAGATCTTGGCATTCTCCCGCAAGTACCGCTGTATTCGTGGTGTGGTATTCCAGCCTGTCCAAGAGGTGGGGCGTATCAAAGCAGAAGGGGATTTCCGTATTACGCTGAGTGAGATCAGGCAGATCGTTGTCGAAGATGAGGGAAATCCTTTCACCGCAGCAGATATGATTCCGCTTCCCTGCGACCCACACAAGATCGGTGTAGGCTATGCTGCCAAGACCATGGGTATAGATAAAGAGGGTGCTCCCTATGCCAACCTCATGCCAGTCACCGGACAGATTCCCAAAGAGATGATTACTGAGCAGAGAGGCACGGTGGCCTTCGAGCAAGACAGAGCATTTGTCAAGACGATTGTTGAGACTGTGAGCCTTGATACGGCTATGGGAGAGAGTATTCTCAAGGATAAGATCAAGACCAAGCTCTTCTGCTGCTGGCCGAGTTTTTTGAGTCCTGCAGATATGGGATATGAGAATGTCTATCGTATCGTTATTATGGAGTTCAGCGATGTGTATAATTTCGACACGACCAACATCAAAAGAGAGTGTAACTTTATGATAGAGCCCAATCGGGTGATACCGTTTAGTACTTACAATATGGGGCTGTCGCGCTCTCAGTAGAGCACCCGTGCCAGATAGAGTCCCTGTGGAGGTGCCACTCCTCTACTGTGGATTGTTGTGCGTGATAGTTGCTCTTTGAGCTGGGTAAGCGTCAGCTCTTCATTGGCAACCTTGATGGCAAAATCAATCATCATTCGTACCTGTGCCCGCAGAAAACCATTGGCTTCGAAGTAGAGGTAGTGGTATCTGCCTCTTTGTATGTGGTAGGCTTTGTGTATCTGTCGGATATTGTTTTTGGTCTCAGAACCGGTTTTAAGAAAATAGCTAAAATCATGTTCTCCAACAAAGCATGTCAATGCCTCTTCGAGTTTCTCACTATTGCTCAAAGGGAGAGAAGAGACAAACTCTTTTTCAAAAAGTGTTGGCTCTGTGGACTTGATGCAGTAGCGATAGATGCGTCTTTTGGCAGAAAATCTGGCGTGAAAGTCTTGCTCTACTATACTGATATGTTTGAAGTATACATCCTTGAGTTTGCCATTGAGATGACTTTTTAACTTATTGAGATCCTCCCAGTAGGGAGGCAGGTCAAAATGGATCACCTGCCCTGTGGCATGGACACCAGCATCGGTGCGACCCGAGCCAGTGAGAGGAGAGGTGATACCCAAGCTCTCCAATGCTTCTTCGATGGTGGTGGTGATGGTCTGCTTGGTACTGGTCTGCTTTTGAAATCCCTGAAATTGGGTACCGTTATAAGCAATGACCGCTTTGACACGCATCAGAAATCTGCCTTGGCTTTTTTGGAGAAAAACAGTATGCTACTCCCGAGAAAGAATAAGGAGATAGCCAGCAGCAGTAGCGGCGTCCCCTCTTTTCTAAGCAGAGAGGCCGCGAGGTATATCGTTACTATCATAGTGAAACTGACAAGGTAGGTACGGGGTTTCTGGTATCTTGGATTGATGACAGAGAAGGCGATGAGTATGCCAAGGACGAGCAGAGGAGAGAGAGAAAGAAAAATATTGTAGACAAACAGTGCCATGTCGCTTCGGCTCGTGCCTATATGACTCCAACCTCGGTTGAGCCATGTTGTATTGACAGCATGGCGTGCGTAATTATAGATGCGTAGCTGTGTATAGCTGATCGACTCTACCCTATTGGGTAAAAATGTATCCCCTGTTCCCTGATAGAGATTCAGAGAAAATTGACTGTTGTTGTGTTCTATCTCCCCTTTATTGGCAATGATCAGTACCTGTTTCTCTTTATCATCTGTCGTGAAGAGTACTATGTCATGATAGTCTTCCCCCTGTTTATCTCCCAAAAAGATGATATAGTCTCCAAATTTTTGCCCTAGACGGTTGGGTGCGATGTTGAGTCTTGCTTCGTCCGTTTTTTTACTCTTAAATAGTGTGTAGGCTGTGGTACTCTGTGGAATCGTATGTAAAGAAAGAATTAACATCAGTGAAGCGAAGAGTAGTGCTGGAAGTGTAAAGATCCTAAGGAGTCTGGTAGGCGTCAATCCAAAGGAGAAGAGAGCGATTAGTTCATTGTCCTCAGAGAGCTTGGTGAGCGTCACCGTAACTGCAGCAATAAATGAGAGTGGAAGTGTATAGAAGAGAATATCAGGAAGAAAAAATCCAAAAAGCGTCAAGAACTCTCCGGCATTCAATGAAATTTTCTGAGAGAGTATAGATATTCTAATGATATAGACAATAGAAAGTATGGAGAAAAATGGTAGAAAAATAAGAAGATACTGTTTGCCCAAATGTGAGAGGATAAAGCCCCTGACTCTACCCATATATAATCCAGCTCAGTAGCGCATTGGCCTGTGTATCAAACAGATAGATGATCAGCGTGGCCAGTGCCAAGAAGGGCACGAAAGGTACCATGGTATCCTTGGCAAAGAGGGAGGGAAGGATTGCCAAGATCGCTGAAAGGAACAGTGCCAAAAAGAATCCAGGAAAACCAAGCAGTGCTGCCATCGTACCAGCGACGATCACATCGGCACCGCCCATTGCTTCCTTGCGCATTACAATGGAGATGATCTTGGCAAGCAGCCAGAGTCCACCCGCAGCAAAGAGTGCACTGACGATAGGGTTGTCCCATGCCATTTTGAGAGAGTTTGGTTGTATCAGTGCCATAGCCAGAGCAAAAAAGTTAACCGAATCTGGCACAGCATAGTATTTGAGATCAATGACTGTCAGTGCAAACAGTGCGGTAAAAGAGGCTGCCACAAAAGGGAAATACCAGACCCAGCCCAGCTTGACAAAAAGTGCCAGCCAGAGAAGCCCTGTTAGAAACTCGACGAGAGGGTACTGCTTGGAGATCGGCTCCTTGCAAAAGCCACATTTTCCACCAAGAAAAACCCAAGAGAAAATCGGTATGTTGTGGTACCATTTGAGTTTGGTGTTACAGCTGGTACAGTGTGAAGAGGGAAAGGCGATACTCTCTCCTCTGGGTGTACGGTAGATGACAACATTCAAAAAAGAGCCAATTAGTAGCCCAAAAATAAAAACAGTGATACCTAGAAATATATTTTCCATGTTAGATGCCTCCAAATTTTCTGTCTCTATGCTGAAACTGCTCAATGATCTCTTCAAGTTCCTGAGGTGAGAAATCAGGCCAGAGTGTCTCGGTGAAGAACATTTCGCTATAGCTTAGCTGCCAAAGTAGAAAATTGGAAAGGCGCTGCTCTCCGCTGGTGCGTATTAGTAGATCAATATCACTGTAGGGGCTGTCCAGTGCAGCAGAGAGACTCTCTTCTGTCAGGGGCTCATCTCGAGAGATGACACGGTTGGCGGCACGGACGATCTCATCACGGCTACCATAGTTGAGTGCCAGCACCTGTACCAGTTTTTTATTGTGCTTGGTGGCTTCTTTTGTCTTTTCGATGGTTTTCTTCAGTTTGGGTGAAAAAGGAGCGAGATCCCCCACTGTCTCAAAGCGGGTATCAAGTTCCATATAGGTATCAAGTTCATTTTTCAGATAGTCATTCAGCAGCTTCATCAAAAAGTTGACTTCCATCTTGGGGCGTTTCCAATTTTCTGTGCTGAAGGCATAGAGGGTCAGTGTCTTTATGGTCTCATGGGTAGAGCAGTAGGTGGTGATGGCTCTGACAGTCTCAGCACCGACTTTGTGTCCTTGTGTGCGTACTTTTCCACGCTTCTTGGCCCATCTGCCATTGCCATCCATGATGATGGCAAGATGCCGCAAGGTATTGGTTTTACTCATACTTACCCTTTTCTAATAGCCTGCTTTCCAAAAGCATGCTTTGTTCCAGAATCTTAAAGGAGAGAGAAAGCTTGTCCCTTTTTTCAAGAGCAAGTGCCTCTGACTCTGTGATAAAAGTGATCTCATGCTCTCTGCTGCCAAAGCTCTGACTGTCTTTGAGTAGATTATAGCAGACCGCTGTTACCCCTTTATTAGTGATGAGGTTTTTGGCATTGTCTAGCCCATTCTGACTGTCCATCTCTGCCTTGAAGCCTACAGTGATGATCCCCTCTTTGTTAACAGATTTCAGGATATCCTCTGTCTGCTTGAGATCTATCATCCACTCTTCTCCCAGTTGGGATTTTTTGAGCTTGCCGCTTTGGGGATAGGTGGGGGTAAAGTCTGCAACCGCTGCTACCATGAAGAGGTAGGGTGTCTTCTGTATCATCCCGACCGCTTCGGGGTTGTTGAGACTGGGCTTGCTCATGGTGCCTTTTTTGGCTACCCTGACGGCATCTGTGGTGTATTCAAGCATCTCAGCCGCATCCTCTATGTCTATAGTGTAGATCTCTTCAGGCAGATCATCGTGCGGCACGGTAGAGATGTAACAGACATCAGCCCCCTTGAGATAGAGTGCAGTGGCAAGGGATTTCGCCATTTTCCCACTGGAGTAGTTGCTGAGGTAGCGTACCTCATCGATCTTCTCTCTGGTACCGCCACCAGTCACCACTACTTTGCGGTCTTGCCAGAAATCCTCTTCCAATAGAGCCTTGCAGCCCTGATAAAAGATTTCCAATGGATCACTCAATGCACCATTGCCCTCATCTCCGCACGCCAGCAGCTTCTCCTGTGGGGTAATAATACGGATATCATTGACTGCGAGCATCTTGAGAGAGCCTTCTGTATAGTGGTTGGCGATCATCTGGGTATTGGCTGCCGGGGCGATCAGCAGGGTACCGCTGTATGCCAATGCTGTCTGGAGCAGCAGGGTGTCAGCGATGCCTTTACTCAGTTTGTTGATCGTGTTGGCGGTGGCAGGGGCAATGAGGAAGATATCCGCTTTTTTACCGATATCGATATGGTTCAAGTCAGAGCTCCAGCTCTCACTCTCTTCGTGCAGTACGGGATTATGGGTCAATGCCTCAAAAGTGAGTGCCGAGACAAAGCGCTGTGCACTGCTGCTCATGATCACATGGACATCGGCACCCGCCTTGATAAAAAGTCTGGCAACCTCACAGGCTTTGTAGGCAGCAATAGAGCCAGTGATGCCCAGCAGTACGGTTTTTCCCTGAAGATTGATCTGCATTTATCCCTCTTTCCCAAAAAACTTATAGAAGAAGTCTTGAACCGTCTTAAGCGGAGCTCTGGAGATGGCCAATGCTCCCTTTTGGATATCTTTGTTGACAGTGCTTCCAGCTGCGATTATTACATCATCTGCGATCGTGACTGGAGCGATCAGCTGTGTATCGGAGCCCACGAAGACATTTTTGCCAATGGTGGTCTGGTACTTCTTTTTGCCGTCATAATTGCAGGTGATGACACCGGCACCGATATTGGAGCCCTCATCGATCTGACTGTCCCCGATATAGGAGAGGTGACCGGCCTTGACGCCAGTCAGTGTCGATTTTTTGACCTCGACGAAGTTGCCGACATGGCTGCTTTTGAGTACAGTATCAGGTCGTATTCGCCCCATGGGACCCACATCAGAGTCTTCTATGTGAGAGGATTCGATCACTGAGTGTGCCTTGATGTGCGCGCATATCAGTCTGCTCTCCCCCAGGATCGTTACACCGTTTTCCAGTAGGCACTCCCCCTCAAAAGAGGCACGACTGTCGATATAGATGGTCTCTGGCAGACGCATGGTCACGCCTTGCATCATCAGTGCTTCCTTGATACGATTTTGCATAAAGCGTTCGGCATTGGCAAGATCGAGCTTGGAGTTGACCCCCTGAAACTCTTCCTCTTGCACGATGACAGGATGCACCTCTCTGTTATCTGCTACGGCCATCTGTACGATATCAGTCAGGTAGTACTCTGACTGGGCGTTGTCATTGCTGAGTTTGGGGATATATGCTTCGAGTACCCTGCGTGAGACGCAGTAGACACCAGCATTGAGCTCTCGGATCTGTTTCTGCTCTGGAGAGCAATCTTTGTCTTCGATAATCTTTTGCACTTTATTGTTCTCAATGACCACGCGACCATAGGCATAAGGTTTGTCTGGTACGATGATACTCATGTTGATGTCTGCATCGCCCTCTGCCAGTAGTCTGAGAGAGCTTTCGGTCAGCAGCGGCATGTCACCATTGAGGATCAGAGTACACTCATGCAGGGTTTTGACGCCACGCATAGCGCCCCCAGTACCGGGGAATTGCAGTGCATCCTGTGTATGAAAGCGTATGCCTTCGTAGGCAGTTTCTATCTGCTGCTGGATACGCTCTGCCTGATGGTAGAGTACGACAGTGATATCATCAGAGACTGCCTGTGCTGCATCAATGGTGTGAAAAAGCATGGGCTTTCCGGAGATCTCATGAAGTACTTTGGGGGTATCAGATTTCATTCTGGTTCCCTGTCCCGCTGCCAATATCACCACACTTAACGCCATCGTAGTACCTTTTTGCTAAAATAGCAGGTATTATATCCAAACTCCAATAAAGGGTGCCTCTACTAATGAGGCAATACCTGAAGGTTAATGATTTTGCACTGTAGACATTTTGGGGCATGCGGCTCCTGTGGACTTTTTGAAATGGGCTATGAAGCACAGCTACAAGCCAAGACGGAGAAGGTCAGTGAACTACTGGCACCTTTTTATACCGATACGCTAGAGATATTCTCCTCTCCGCAGAGCCATTATCGTGCCAGAGCAGAGTTTCGTATCTGGCATGAGGGGGAGCAGTGCCACTATGCAATGGGCAGACTAGATCGCAATGGTGCGGTGAATATCTCGGAATGTCCCAAAGTGATCGAGCCGATAGAGCGCAGAATGTGGGATCTGCTGGAGAGTATCAATGCGCACAGGGAGCTCTCTCACAGGCTCTTTGCTATAGAATTTTTGGCGACTACCACGGATGCATGTTTGGTGACGCTGATCTACCACCGCAAGCTGACAGAGGAGTGGATCGCCCAAGCCCGCCTGCTCGAGCAGCAGCATGGTGCCACCATTATCGGCAGAAGCCGCAAGCAAAAAGAGGTACTCTCTCAGTCCTATGTCACAGAACGATTGTCAATAGACGGCAGGGATTACAGCTATCGTTACTACGAGGGGGGATTTACCCAGCCAAACCCTGCAGTCAATGTCAAGATGATCACCTGGGCCAAACAGCACGCAGCGATGGCAAATACCGGTGATCTTCTGGAGAGCTACTGCGGTCTTGGCAACTTTACACTGCCCTTGTCGGAACTGTTTACAAAAGTGTTGGCAACCGAGATCAGCAAAAACTCCATCAAGGCGGCACAGGAGAACTGTGCGCTCAACGGTGTAGAGAACATCACCTTCGTGCGTCTCAGCTCCGAAGAGATGACAGAGGCACTGGAGCGCAAGCGGGAGTTTAGGCGGCTGTCAGAGGTAGACCTGGACAGCTATAATTTCAGCTGCGTACTGGTCGATCCTCCCAGAGCGGGGCTAGATGAGGCGACGATCACCCTGATCTCAGGTATCGAGCATATCCTCTATATCTCCTGCAACCCAGAAACCCTCGCCAGAGATCTAGAGACCCTGACCCAGACACACAGTGTACAAGATGCAGTACTGTTTGACCAGTTCCCGCATACTTCTCATGTAGAGAGTGGGGTATTTTTGAAGCGGTTGTAGAGGTGCTCTAGGACGCATCTATAACCGCTTAGACGGCTTATGTAAAGGGGATACACAATCTCTTCACAAATGTGTTGTACAATTCAAAATCATCAAACGAAAAGGATAAAAAATGAAAAAATTTATTAACTCTACAGTAATAGCAGTTTTTGTATCAATGGGTCTTAGCCTAGGCGCTTCAGCACAACAAGCACCAAACTCAAAACCTATGCAAGCCAAAAA
>JALVVQ010000258.1 GCA_027023325.1 Campylobacteraceae bacterium
ACATCTCAGCCATGCCTGTGGTTATCCAAAATACCTTTGCCCTGCCTGACCTCAGAAAAAGCAACTATCCCATGATGCTGATCTACGACAAAGAGATGGCAAAGCAGCTCAAAGAGGGTCAGGAAGCAACCAAAGTCATCGTCATGACATTGGACAATAAAAAAGTCACCAGAGTAGAATTGGCTGACAGTGAAGCAGCGCTTGGGAAGTTGCTCGACTAGCAACATTCTCGCTTCAGTCATCTTGGCTTCATATATCAACTGTAGGGTGTTGTACCCCTACAGCACCAATAATCTAAATGACTACCACATCCATAAATGCATGATCTTGTATCGTTCATGTTGATGGTGTTGTCATGGGGCAACACCCTACGGTTTTGCTGCTATCGTGAAAAAGGTGGCTTCACCTCCCTGCCACAAATGCTCTTGTAGGGGGCGATTGCCATCGCACCATTTCATATGCAGCATCACCGAAACAATCACAATCTTCTGTCTGACAGATTACAATTTCATAGGAGTTTCCATGCAAGAAAAGCGTGGTTGGTTCTTTTGGGTTAGTGGTGTGATAGCAATCACACCCTACAACGCAAGGGAGCTTTCTAACGCCGCAAAGCATAGCAAAAGGCGTATATACTCTACAGAGACCTCTTATGCATCTGTGCCACCTTCTCCTTAGCCAACTCCAGATTGGCACAGGCAGACTGATTGCCCATCTGGCAAGCCATCCCCCAGTATCGATATGCTTGTGTATAGCTCTGCTTGACCCCTCTGGCATTGGCATAAAGGAAGGCTAAGTTGTTGCAGCCCTCATCCATCCCATAGTCACAGGCTCGTTTGAAATACTTCGCGGCGATAGCGTAGTGTTTTTCTGTTCCTTTTCCCGCATTGCTAAGTCCGATATTTTGGCAGCTCACTCCTGAAGTACAAGAGACTGCATCACTTGGCTGAGAGGCAGAGGATCCACCTCCGCTCTGTGCTACGGGGGCACATCCTGAAAATACAAACAGTGCACAAACGGTAAGTATCATCGTTTTCATGAGATATCTCCTTTCTGTATAATGAGTAGCGTTTTATCACTCTGCTCGGCATAGAGTGAGAGGGGCAGTTGGGATTGCAATACCAAATCGCCTGCCGCAGCCACCTCTTGGGGTGTGTGCAGATACTGTATAATCTGCTGATCTTCTCTACTGTAGAGTGTACCTTTTTTTTCAAAGAGTGTAAAGTCAGAACGATAGACCCCCTCTTCATACTCACTGTCTATGATCAGGTACTCAGCATCATTTTCTGTGGTGAAGCTACCACTAGCAATCTCATCAAACCCATACTCGGTGTTGATATCGCAGACAAACACCCCACCAGGACGCAAACGCGCTGCCACACACTGCATAAACGCAACAAGTGACGGCTTATCCAGATAGTTTACCATATCAAACACGGCTGTGATGACATCGTAGTGCCCCTTCAGCTCACAGAGATTGACCGCTTCGGCATCCAGCCCCCTCTCTTTGGCACGGGCTACCATCACAGGACTCAGGTCAATGCCTTTGAGCTGTGCCGGGGAAAATACTTTTTCAAGCAATACCAGAAAACCACCGGAGCCGCATCCCACATCCAGAACAGTATCAAACGACAACCCATCCAAGACTTTCAGATAGCTGCCATAGAGAGAGGAGATGGCTTCTTCATTGTGCAGTAGTGGCTCTATACGGGCATAGAGGTCGAGTGAATCT
>JALVVQ010000259.1 GCA_027023325.1 Campylobacteraceae bacterium
GTAAGCTCTCCCTGTAGACTCTGCAGGGTTTCTTTTATTTTTTCTATATCAAAAGGAGTGACTTTTTGGAGACTGTCTACTTTTTCTATATCCAGTGTGGGAGAGTTGGCGCCTAGCCAGAGGGTGGCCCTATAGCTTTTGGGTATTTTGTCGAGGTATTGGAATAGTTTGGTATATTGTCCTGTAGCCACAATGAGGCAGCCAGTAGCAAAAGGATCAAGCGTACCGGAAAAGCCTACTTTTCTAGTCCCATACTTTCGTTTGATGTGCCCCATATATCCGTTAGAACTACGGTAGATGGGTTTGTTGACGACAAAGAGGCGGTTCAATGTTATCTCCTTACTCTATACAGGCTGCACAAAGGAGCTCAGGATCTCTTTTTTATTACCGCCAAAATTGATAAGAAGCTTGTATTCCCTGCCCGATTTGTTGGCAGCCTGTACGCGTCCTATACCAAAGATTTTGTGCTTGACAAGGTCTCCCTTTTTGTAATCGGCACTTTTGGTGATCTTAAGCGCTGTATCGTTGATAAGTCCTGCTTCACCGAGGAAGCGGCTTTTGTCCAGCATCTTTCTGCGACCCTTGTAAAAGCGGCTATCCACATAACAGAGCGTGAGGTCAGATTTGGCTCTGGTGATAGCCACATAGCCTAGGCGACGCTCTTCTTCCATATTACATCCCTCGCCAAGCAGAGGGAAGAACTCCTCTTCCATACCGATGACATAGAGGTGTTCAAACTCCAGCCCTTTGGCAGCATGGATACTCATGATAGCGACCGTCTCTTTTTCGACTTCATCCTGATCGCTCTGTAAAGAGATGTTGTTGAGAAACTCATCCAGTGTGATATCGGGATCTTGTATGATAGCCTCACGAAAATAGCCATAAAACTCATCAATATTCAATACTCGCTCTATGCCATCCACCATACTCTGATAGTGCTCTTTGAGCTTGATGGTTTCTTCAAACAGTGTGACGAAGTTATAAAGGGAAACTTTGGTTTCAGCTTGTAGCATATGGATATCTTCTATCAATGCCTTGAGGGAGGCAGCGGCTCGCTTGGTGGTCGTGGTCTCAAGCTCTTTGTGGGAGAGCTGCTCGATGGTCTGATAGATGGAGAGGCGCTTTTCATAGGCGAGATGGTGTAGTCTGTCTATAGAGACTTTGCCTATGCCCCGCTTGGGCTTGTTGGCGATACGAAGGAAGGAGAAATCATCATGGGGATTGGCTAGTACCCTGAAATAAGAGATAATGTCTTTGACTTCGGCTCTTTCGTAGAAGCGCATGCCGCCAATAAGCTTAAAACCTAGCCCCTCTTTGGTAAAACCCTCTTCAAGAGAACGCGAGAGGGCATTGATACGGTAAAGTACTGCAATCTCATCTTGGTGTACACCTTGGGAGAGTAGCACTTTGATCTCCTTGGCGATGGCTCTGGATTCATGTGATTCATCGAGTGAATGCAGCAGCTTGATGGCATCACCTTTGCCTTTGTGCGAAGAGAGTTTTTTCCCTAGTCGATGTTGATTATGTTCTATCAGGGCATTGGAGGCATCTAGGATGGGCTGGGTAGAGCGGTAGTTTACCTCAAGTTTGACTATCTTGGTGTCTTTAAGGTACGTATGAAAATCCAAAATATTTCGAATATTTGCACCACGCCACCCATAAATACTCTGGTCATCGTCACCCACCACACAGAGGTTG
>JALVVQ010000260.1 GCA_027023325.1 Campylobacteraceae bacterium
TGCGTGAGGACATCCAGTAGATTCTCTTTGGGGAGGTAGGTCGCTGACCAGAAAGGTTTGGCATCTGGTGTCATCACAATCGTCAGAGGCCAACCGCCCCCTCGGCCATTCATGACCTGATAGACATTTTGATAGTAGTTGTCCAGCTGGGGCATCTCCTCTCTGTCTACTTTGATGGCGATATAGCCATTG
Source organism: Campylobacteraceae bacterium (assembly GCA_027023325.1). Classification (GTDB taxonomy): domain Bacteria; phylum Campylobacterota; class Campylobacteria; order Campylobacterales; family Sulfurovaceae; genus JAAXPZ01. The sequence goes on from JALVVQ010000260.1 coordinate 193, forward strand.
TCCAATGCCTTGGCCACCTCTTCCTTCTCAAAGCTCTCCTCCTCCATGACATGACACCAGTGGCAGGTGCTGTAGCCTATAGAGAGAAAGATTAGTTTGTGCTCTTTTTGTGCTTTGGCAAGTGTGGCTTTGGTCCACGGCATCCAGGCTACAGGGTTGTCCGCATGCTGCTGAAGGTAGGGAGACTGTTCATTTTTGAGTGCATTGCCTGTCAGTGTGGTCAGTGTCATGAGCAATCCTATAAGTATCGTTTTCATTGGTTTATATCCTACTGTTAGTATGCTATATCATACTCCAAGAAAGTAAATAGGAGAAATAAACTCTGAAATAGTACACTATCTAAAGCTAGATTGAAGCTCTCTTGGCTAGAATAGCAAAAACTTTTACAGGAAGGATAGAAATGGCGATCAAAGAAGAAAACAGTGTCGTTGGTCTTGAGTATGAGGTCAAAGAGGCTGGTACTACAGAGATAGTTGACAGTAACAAGGGTGGCTCACCGTTGGAGTTTATTACTGGAAAAGGGCAGTTGATTCCAGGGTTAGAAAAGCAACTCGCAGGCATGAATGAAGGTGAGAGTGCAGATATCATGGTCAAAGCAGAAGATGCATACGGCGAGGTCAATCCTGAAGCCGTACAGACACTCCCAAAAGAGCAGTTTGAGGGTGTAGAACTTGAGGCTGGTATGATGCTGTATGGTCAGGGTGAAGATGGACAGCAGGTGCAGGTCATCGTCAAATCTTTTACTGATACAGATGTTACCATTGACTATAACCATCCATTAGCTGGCAAAGATCTGATGTTTGCTGTGACAATCATCTCAGAGAGAGATGCGACAGATGATGAGATTTCTAGCGGTGTTGTTGGCGGTGAATCACACTGCCATAGTGGAGGTTGTGGCTGCTAATAAGGAACCCGTGCGGTTCACACTTTAAAGTATTAGCAACTTTACCACCAGACAATGCAGCGCATCTTTGCTCTGCATTTACATTCCCCTAACACACTTTTCGATAAAATACACAAAACTTTCAAAGGTATCAGTATGTCAAAAAAACTAGCATTTTTATTCCCCGGACAAGGATCTCAGGCGACAGGCATGGGAAAAGACTTCTTCGAAAAATCGGAGCTTGTCAAAACACTGTTTACAGAAGCAAAAGAGCGTACTGGGATTGATTTTGAAGCATTACTTTTTGAGGAGAATGATTTGCTTGGGCAAACAGCGTACACCCAGCCTGCGATCTTGCTGGTAGCTGCTGCTGCACACAGACTCTTTGTGGATAGCACAGGGATCACACCTAGTGTCACAATGGGGCACTCTTTGGGCGAGTTTGGCGCTTTGGTGGCTGCAGGAGCATTGGATGCGATCGATGCGGTAGCGCTGGTCAATCTAAGAGGCAAATATATGGCAGAGGCCTGTGCGACGCAGCCTGTGGGTATGCTGGTCAGTTTGGGATTATCAGATCCTGAGGTAGAAGAGATATGTGAAGTACAGAGACAAGCAGGCAAGCAGGTCTGGCCTGTCAACTATAATGCCCAAGGACAGATTGTTATCGCCGGTATTAAGAGTGATCTTGAACAGCTGGTTACTGTACTCAAAGAAGCCGGCGCCAGAAGAGCCATGCTACTGGATATGTCTGTAGCCAGTCACTGTCCGCTGCTTCAGAGTGCAGCAGACCAGTTGGCACCCCTGCTTGAGCAGAAGGTACAGGATAGCTTTGTAGCACCAGTAATCTCCAATGTCACTGCACAGCCCTATCAGACCAAAGCAAAAGCACTGGAGCTCCTACCTAAGCAGTTGGTAGCACCGGTACGCTATAAACAGTCCATCGCAGCAGTGGATGATGAGGTGGATGCCTATATTGAGTTTGGGCATGGAAATGTATTGAAGGGGCTCAACCGAAAGGCCACCAAAAAACCTCATTTTAATGTAAGTGATATGGCTTCTTTGGAAGCCACAATTGCGGCGATCGAGGCACTCTAATGCCTAAAATAGCCATCATGGGTGCGATGCCCGAAGAGATAGAACCAATCATAGCAATACTGCATGATCTCAAAAAAACAGAGTATGCAGATAATACCTACTATGAAGGGAACTACAAGGGAAAAGAGGTGGTCGTTGCCTATTCTAAGATTGGTAAAGTATTTGCCTCTTTGACTGCTACGATATTGATAGAGAAGTTTGGCTGTGAGGCACTGCTCTTTTCAGGGGTGGCAGGGGCTATCAATGAGAATCTCTCTATTGGTGATTTAATTATAGCGGACGGTGTGTGCCAGCATGACCTAGATATCACTGCTTTTGGGCATCCGTATGGCTATGTTCCTGAAGGGGATGTCTGTATCTGGTCAGACAGTGCATTGCGTCAGGTTGCCAAGCGTATCGCCAAAGAGAAGGGTTTGACGCTCAAAGAGGGAGTCATCGCTACGGGCGATCAGTTTGTCGCCGATCCTCAGAGAAAAACATGGATCGCAGAGACATTCAAGGCAGATGCATTGGAGATGGAGGGTGCAGCGGTGGCTGTGGTCTGTCATGCGCTGGATGTGCCATTTTTTATCCTTCGTGCGATCAGTGACAGTGCAGATATGGATGCAGGATTTGATTTTGATACCTTCTTGGTGAGTTCAGCCAAAACCAGTGCCGCGTTTATCTTGGCCATGGTTGAGAAGATTGGGTAGCACCATGCAGGAGAAAAAAGCCCAAATCAGCAAGAAGCTCTTGCGGGTATTTGGCAAAAGTAACGCCCAGTTCAAACTAATTGGGGAGGGTGATCGGGTATTGGTAGGATTGAGTGGAGGCAAAGACTCACTGGCGCTGATTCATCTAATGAAAAATATGCAGCGGCATGCACCGTTTAAGTTTGAATTTGAAGCCTGTACGGTGAGTTATGGTATGCCTGGAGAACAGTATGCCCGACTGACAGAACATTGTCGAAAGTATGGGATTACACATACGGTGTACGAGACCAATATCTATACTATATCACAAGATACTATCCGAGAAAATAGTTCATTTTGCAGCTATTTTTCCCGTATGCGCCGTGGTGCATTGGGAACCTTTGCCCAGAAGGGCGGATTCAACAAGATAGCCCTGGGGCATCATTTTGATGATACGGTCGAGAGCTTTTTTATGAACATGTTCTACAATGGCAGCATACGCGCAATGGCACCGATCTACAAGGCAGAGCGGGGCTATCATGTCATACGCCCCCTCATAGAAGCCAGAGAACGACAACTACGAAATTTTGCTGAGGAGAATGGCTTTGCTACGATAGGAGATGAAGCCTGCCCTGCCATGCTCAAAGAAGTGAAAGTGCCTTATGCTAGAGCCAAGACAAAAGCCTGGCTTGAAGGCATGGAGCAGGAGCAGGAGAATTTTTTCAAAATGCTCAAGGCTTCATTTAAACATATCAATGATGATACCCTGCTTGATCCTTCGCGCTGGAGGAGAGAAGATCTCTAGAATCTCCTCCTGTCTCTTTCCAGTCTGGAACTATGTCTAGATCAGGAAATCCGTCCAAGAGACTCAATGGCTTAAAATTCTCTTTGTAGGCAAATGCTTTGCACCCATCTACCCAGTATCCCAGATAAATATAGGGTAGACCCATCTGCTTGGCAAGATCCATTTGTTTGATGAGAGAATAGGTACCCAGAGAAAGGTGGGCATACTCTGGGTCATAGTAAAAGTAAATAGCACTGATACCATCATTGACGATATCAATCAGATCAACCCCGACCAGCGTATCTCCCGCATAGTAAAGTACCTCCCTTCCAAAATCATGCGCACCATCAACAAAATTTTCAAAATACTCTTTTTGCGAGATCTCTCGATGTCTCCATTGGTCTTTGCGGGATTTCCATGCGTGATAGCGGTTGTAGAGCTCGATATGGGCTTTGCTGAGAGAGGGTCTTTGGATGATGATCTTTGTCTCTGTGTTCTTTTTGATGACGCGTCTTTGGGATTTCCTGGGAGAGAAAGTGTCTGCCTGGATACGGAGACTTTTGCAGGCATCGCACCCCTGACAGATAGGATGGAAATAGTATTTGCCAAAACGACGCCAGCCTCTCTGTATGACAGCTGTGACAAAATCTTTGCTGGCATGCTCAATGTGGCGATAGTTCATCCTGACACTTTTGTCTGGAAGATAGGCGCAGGGATAGTCCAGCATACAAAAATCAGTCGAGTCCGGATGGAGTTGGGTATTTGCTTTATTCATAGGCAGATTCTATCAAAATTTTGATATGATAACACAGAAGGGAACTTTAAAGGAGTGCCGTGTTTCTCTATCAACCCAAGGAAGGGTATCGCTACAACAGTGACTCCATATTTCTCTACGACTTTGCTAGGAGATTCTCCCCAAAAGGACGATTGCTGGATATAGGGTGTGGGGTAGGGATACTCTCACTTTTGTTGAGCAGGGATTTTTCTTTGCAGGCAACTATCATCGACAAGCAAGAGAGTATGCTGGCGTACGCCAAGCATAATTTTGGCCTCAATGGTCTGAGCGTGGAAGCAGTACTGGGGGATATCGGTGCCTATCACACTGATCAACGGTTTGAGACGATTGTTTCCAATCCTCCTTTTTATGACAGCAATGTGACACAAAGTGAGAATACCCATCTCAATACTGCCCGCTATGCTCATCATATGCCTATCGAGGTGCTGGTGCACTCGGTCAAGCGTCTGTTGACACCACGAGGATATTTTCTCTTCTGCTATGATGCCAAGCAGGTAGACAAAGTACTGCAAGTACTGAGAGAAGCGGGGCTTAATCCGGAGCAACTACGCTTTGTTCACCCCAAGGTGGACAGAGAGGCAAAGATTGTGATGATTGCAGCCAGGGCTGCTTCCAAGTCTATGACCAAGGTTTTGCCACCATTGATTGTATTTGACGAGGAGAGTCATTACCATGAAGAGCCTAGAGCAGCATTTGAAAAAGCAGATACCCATAGTATCAAAGCAGACCGTTAACAAAGGGGTAAAGTAAAGTGGATATCATCACACATACACAGTATAGTTATCGTTTTGACCCTTCTGCCTGTGAAGCATGCGGAGGGAAGTGCTGTAGGGGTGAGAGTGGCTACATTTGGGCAAAATATCAAGAGATCATTGATATGGCAGCCTATCTTGAGATGACAGTGGAGGATTTTGCTGTCCAGTATCTACGCAAAGTGAAGCATCGGTATTCGCTTACCGAAAAACAGTTAGGAGAAGAGGACTATGCCTGTATCTTTTTTGATGAGACCAAGGAGCGTTGCGGTATTTACCCTGTGCGACCGTCACAGTGCCGTACTTTTCCTTTTTGGGAACAGTTTAAACAAAATGAAAAAGAGGTGAGAGAAGAGTGTCCTGGAATCATATAAAAACAGTCCCTATATGGGTCATCCTGAGTATAGCGCTATTTGCAACCCCACCCAAGCCTCCTTTGGCCGATACTGAGGATGCACTCATTATCAAGGCATTGCTCAATGAAGAGGCTGGGAAGCTGTCTCAAAGCAAGGCACTGTATGAGCTGCTCTATCGTGTGACGGGCAAAAAAGAGTACCTCATACAGTCTGCCAAAGATACCTTGCTCCAAAAGAGTGAACCAGATGAAACCATCAAAGACTTGGTTGCGTGGGTCAGTGCGCATCCACAAGAGAGAGATGTGGCGCTCTATCGTATGCTGGTGGCACTCTATATCCAACAAGGTTCATTGGTAGATGCAGAAAATGTGGCCGATGCCTATCTCTCGGTAGATACGCCTGTAGAGGATCAGATGGCGGTGGCATCTCTGAAGCTTGAGTTGGGAAAACCGGGGGAAGCGATAGTACTGCTGAAGAGCGCCTACCAAAAAGAAAAGGATGAGAAAATCCTTTTACAACTCTCCTCTATTTTGGGGAAAAACCTTCATCGTACGGATGAAGCTATTGCGTTGCTGGATGCCCATATCAAGGAGCACAAAGAAGCCTCTGTTGGTATCTACTTCAAATTAATTGAGTTGTATGCCAAAGAGAAGAATTTGGAGAGAGTAGAAGCGCTTTATAAACAACTTTATCAGAAAGATCCCCAAAAGTATTTTTTGCAAAAGATTATTGAGATCTCCCTGTATCGCCATGATATAGATGGTATCATCTCTTTTTTGGAGAAAAATCCAGGCAACGAAGAGATACTTTTTACTTTTTACAAAGAGAAAAAACAGTACAAAAAAGCTATTACAATTGCACAAAATCTTTACAAAAAAACCCAAAGTGTCAAATGGCTGGCAGAAGAGGGCATGCTTGTCTATGAGCAGGCGAAGCAGTCTAGAACTATCAATCCGGCAGCATTGAAAACAATGCATGATCTCTTGGAAGAAGCGTTGAGAAAAGGATTAAAAGATGCGCTCTATCTGAACTATTATGGCTACACACTGATCGATCATGATCTTGATATCGACAGAGGTATTTCCCTGGTCAAAAAAGCGCTAAAGCAGGATCCTGCCAATACCTATTATCTGGATTCTCTGGCATGGGGATTGTATAAAAAAGGAATGTGTGCCAAAGCCTATACGATGATGAAGCAAGTGGTTGCCAAAGAGGGACTCACAGAAGAAGAGATCAAGATGCACTGGGATCTGATTAGAAAGTGTTATGTAAAATAATATTATAATACGAAAAATTTCAGACAATGGATAATGAATGGCAGATATTTTAGATGAGATTATCAAAAAAACAAAAGAAGACTTAGAACAGCGTAAGAAGGATTTCCCCCTAGAGTGGCTAGGGCGTTCATTGGCGTACAATCCTTTTATGCCAAAAGATGTCATTACTGCACTCAAAGCAACCGAAGAGAATCCCTATCGCATCATTGCAGAGGTTAAAAAAGCCAGTCCGAGCAAGGGTATCATAAGAGAAGATTTCGACCCTATGGTAATCGCTCAAGCCTATGAAAAGGGTGGTGCCGATGCCCTTTCAATACTGACGGAGCCGCATTACTTTCAAGGAGATAAAGAGTACTTGGGGATGGTGCGACGCTATGTCAATATCCCGCTTCTGCGTAAAGATTTTATCGTGGATAAGTATCAGTTGGTCGAAGCACTGGTGTACGGTGCAGACTATGTCCTTCTTATCGCCCGATCACTTTCTCGCAAAGAGCTCAAAGAGCTGCTTCGGTATGCGCATCATTTGGGTATGGAAGTGCTGGTCGAGATTCATGATAAAGCGGATTTGATCAAAGCGATCTTTGCTGGCGCCAACATCATTGGTATTAATCATCGTAACCTTGAGACCTTTGAAATGGACATGAAACTGAGTGAAAGACTTATCCCCCTCATTCCTAATGGAAAAATTATTGTCGCAGAGAGCGGTATCAATGATCACGAGACTGTGGTAGAGTTGAGCAAAGTAGGTGCTGACGCCTTTTTGGTAGGGGAGCATTTTATGCGCCAAGACGATATTACAGCTGCGCTGAGGCAGCTAAAGTACGGCTAGAGATTAATCTCTTTTGGATCTATTTCTATTTCTATCGGAGCGATTTCGATTGCGATTTCGGTCACCTCGATAGCCTCCACCACTGTTGCGTCTACCGCGATTGCCACTTCGGTTTCTGTCACTGCCTCTATTGTTATGCATGCGTTCAATGAGGC
>JALVVQ010000261.1 GCA_027023325.1 Campylobacteraceae bacterium
GCTGGAACAAAACAGCAAAATAGGCAAAAAGATTTTGGTCTCCGGTAACGGAAAGTGCAATATCACCAACAAATACATTAGCCTAAGCCGTTTTCATTCACAAAACCCTGATTTTGTGGCAGAAGTGCTAGAGGGCTATGACTTTCCAGTGGTGGAAAAGTTTTTCACCTCACTAGGGCTGGAGCTGGCGGAGGGCAAAGAGGGGAAGATGTTTCCCCTGTCTTTGCAAGCTTCCTCAGTGGTAGCACTTCTTGAATATGAAGCGAAAAAGATCGGGGTGGAGATAGTCTGTGACTGTACTGTAACCAGCGTAGACAAAAAGGGTGATACCTTTACACTGGAAACCACTCAGGGTACAAAAACCTGTACACAACTTGTCCTTACCTCTGGCTCTCCTGCTGCCCCACAGCTAAGGGGATCTAACTCTGGATATGCCTTTGCTACCAAGATGGGACATACACTTGTCCCTCGCCATCCCAGTCTCGTACAGCTCTGCTCTGAAGAGAATTGGGTCAAAGGGTGTGCCGGGGTCAAAGTCGCAGGACTTGCCAAACTCTATGCCAACGGTGAATACATCACAGAAAGAAAAGGTGATATCCTCTTTACCAACTATGGTATCAGTGGTCTAGCCATACTTGATCTGAGCCGTGAAGTCAGTACCAAACTAGCCAACTTCGACTACTGCGAACTCAGCCTTGACCTCATGCCAGCACTTAGCAAAGAGAAACTAACCAACCTGCTGCTAAACAGAGCACAAAAAGAGAGTGAAAAACCCATAGAGTTATGGCTGCAAGGCATCCTAAACAAAAAGCTCATAGCTATCATCCTAGAGCAGTCAAAGAGTAGGGTAAAGCTAGAAAAAGAGCTCAACAGAAAAGAGATAAACAAACTCGTACACACCATCAAAAACCTCAAACTCAGTATCAATGATACCAAAGGCTGGGAAGGTGCAGAGGTAGCCACAGGAGGCATAGATACCAACGAAGTAAACCCACAAATCATGGAGTCAAAACTTGTACCCAATCTCTTCTTTGCAGGAGAGATACTTGATGTGGATGGAGACAGGGGAGGGTTTAATTTTCATTGGGCTTGGGTTAGTGGGCTGAGAGTAGGGAGAAAAATTGAGAGAGTTTGAAACTAAACTAGTCAAGTTGTCATTAACTAATTTATTAAAAGAAGAAGAAAATTTATATTTCCAAAACGATGAGGAAAAATTATTTTACCTTACTTACAAAATACCTTTTATCTCTTATCGATTTACACAAATTTACAATGAGCCTTTTTATATTATTTTTCAAATGGAAGATTACGGAATCTATTTTAATGACATTGAAGAAACCTTTGGTATTTGTAAAATAGAAAATAATGAATGTCATAAATGTGCAGAATTTTATGACAATTTAGCACCAACTGTTAGAAAATTTAAAAAAGCATATGAAGAAAAAAGTATAGACTTGTTATTTGAATAGTCTTTTAGTTTGCTGTAGATTTGGTTGAAAGAGATTGTAGGTCGGGGTGTCCTCACCCCGACACATATTCAAGCAGTTGTGAATATTATGGGTATACAGATTGATATCGGGGTGAGGGCACCCCGACCTACGCGTTATTTCGCGTTCTTTTTGTCTCTGGCTGCTCTCTTCCTCATCACTGGATCCAAATTCTTCTTGCGAATTCTGATAGATT
>JALVVQ010000262.1 GCA_027023325.1 Campylobacteraceae bacterium
GAGGCACAATTCAAAGCGGTAGGTGCAAATCCTCAGATGATGCCATTCTCAGAAGTTTATTCTGGTCTTCAGCAGGGTGTGATTGATGGACAAGAGAATACCAATTCCAACATCTTTACCAAGAAATTCTATGAGGTGCAGACAGATATGACACTCTCTAGCCATGGTTATCTTGGTTATCTTGTGGTCATGTCAAAAAAGTTTTGGAATTCACTACCAGCTGATTTGCAGGCAGATGTGAAGCAGGCAATGAAAGAAGCGACAGCCAAAGAGAGAGAATTGGCAGTGGAGCTTGATAAGTCACAGTTTGCAGAGATTGAAAAGTATGCCAAGAAGACAGGAAAGCTTAAGATTCATGCACTTAACAAAGAGCAAGTTCAGGCATGGAGAGAGGCAGTAAGCAAAATCTATCCAGAGTTCTATGATCCGAAGAAGATCGGAAAAGACCTTATCGAAGCGGCGATTAACACCAAGTAGTAGATTGTTTGGTTGCAGGAGTCCCCTTTCTTGGAGGGGCTCTTCTATTTCCAAACTATTTGATAGGGACAGGGGCTTGCCCTTATCGAATAGTTTGGATATCTATACTGAGGAGAATGTATGAAAAATCTTTTTGGATTTCTGGATATAGTCGTTGGTACGATTAACCGTACCATAGCGGCTGTGGGCATTACCGCGGGTATTGTTTTGGCCTTTGCCAATGTGGTAGGCAGATATGTTTTTGACTATTCGATTACTTGGGCTTCTGAGCTGACCATGTACTTTTTTCTATGGAGTATGTTTTTTGCTGTAGCCTATACCTTTAAAATGGATGGGCATATTACGATTGACCTTTTGGTTGAATTTGTAGATAAGAGAGTGGCGAAAACCATGATGCTGGTAAGCAGGATCGTGACATTTGTGTATCTGTCTGTTGTAGCGTATTACGGTTATGAGTATATTCTGCTTGTGATTGATATGGGAGAGACTTCTGTCGATCTTGAGATACCGATGTGGATACCTTACCTTGTGATTCCTGTTGCCCTTGGTTTAGCAGCATACAGGGTCGCTGAGCATTTCTTTGTGCTGCTTCGTACACCCGCCGACAAAATAGAATTTACCAACGAAACAAGTGATCTCATGAAGGAAGCCAAGATTGATAAAGTCTTGGATGAAGTGCATTTCAAAACAGGAGGCATGCTGTGAGTGTATCTATACTATTTTTACTCTTTTTTACCCTATTGGTTTTAGGTACTCCTATTGCTATTTCATTGGGTGCGTCCACTTTTGTTACGATGATACTCTATACGGATATCTCACCCATAGAGATATCATCCATGATGTTTGAAAAGGTGGAGCACTACTCTCTGATGGCAATCCCCATGTTTATCTTCGCAGGAAACCTACTGAGTAAGGGGTCTTCTGCTACGAGGATTATTGACTTTGCCAAGTCGGTCGTGGGACACCTTCCCGGCGGCTTACCTATATCTGCAATCTTCGCAAGCATTATCTTTGCAGCAGTCTCCGGCAGCAGTCCTGCGACAGTGGTGGCGATTGGTTCTATTATGTTTGGCGCTATTGTCGAAGCCGGCTATCCCAGAAAGTATGCTGTAGGTACGATTGCTACCTCAGGTTCTCTGGGTATTCTTATCCCTCCCTCCATCGTGCTTATCGTCTTTGGCGTGACAGCAGAGGTCTCTATCGGAAAGCTCTTTATGGCGGGTGTGATTCCCGGTGTGATGATCGGATCCATGCTGATGTATGTGACCTATCTAGGAGCTAAAAGGCTGGGATTCAAGAAAACCAAGCCAGAGGTATTCAAGGTGCGTCTTGCCAAGATGAAAGATGCTTCGTGGGGACTCATGACTATCGTCATTGTGATCGGTGGTATCTATGGCGGTATCTTTACGCCTACTGAGGCCGCTGCCGCTGCTGCGGTTTGGGCATTCTTTATCTCAATGTTTATTTACAAAGATATTAAGATGAAAGATTTCTTTCATATTGCATTGGATTCAGCCAAGACCACGGCGATGATCATGTTTATTATTGCCAATGCCATGCTTTTTGCACATTTCCTTACCCTGGAAAATGTACCACAGCATATCACGCAGGCGTTGGTGGATGCACATGTTGGTAAGATTATGTTTCTTGTTTTCGTGAATATTCTTCTGGTGATTGCAGGTGCCTTCATGGAGCCGTCAGCTATTATCATGATTATGGTACCGCTGCTCTTGCCTGTTGCGGTGGCTTTGGGTATCAATCCCATACACTTTGGCGTCATGATTACAATCAACATGGAGCTGGGTATGGTCTCTCCACCTGTAGGGCTCAATCTGTTTGTCACATCTTCTCTGACGGGTATTTCCATGAAAGAGGTGGTGGTTGCCACACTTCCCTGGACAGCGACCATTTTTGTCGGCCTGATGCTGGTAACCTATATTCCACAGATATCACTGTGGCTGCCGACATTCATCTATGGAGGATAGGAGACCCTCTTGATGAAGATTGTTTTTGACAACTGTGTTAATGGCGATTGCCATGCTTCTCTTTGGGGATTTTCAGCCTACTTGGCGAAGTATGCATTGCTATTTGACACTGGCAGTAACGGTAGGGTACTACTAAAGAATCTCTCAAGGGCAGATATCGATGTCGATAAAATAAAGTATCTTTTTATTACCCATGACCACTGGGATCATATCGGGGGGATTGACTCTATTCTGGAACTCAATGACCAATTAACGGTCTATGCCCCCTCCACACTTTCAAAAAACCATATTCGTGACCTGAAAACACTGACCAAAGAGGTCATTGTAATAGGTAAGCAGCCCATGCATCTTTTTGGAAATCTCTATAGCACGGGGATGCTAGGAGAGAAAGATCCTGAACACTCCCTGGTTATTGATGGTGATGAACCAACGCTCTTGACGGGATGTGGGCATTTTGGCATCTCACAAATTACCACAATCGCCAAGGAGATTATTGACAAAGAGGTCAAGTATGTCATGGGAGGATTTCATCTTCTCGGAGAAGAGCAGACAGCGATTATCTCAGAGATAGAAAGGCTCAAGTCCCTGGGTGTTACGAGAGCACTTCCTACGCATTGTACGGGTGAGTTGGCTATAGCATATTTTGCTGATGCCTTTGGTGAACATATTAGTGAGGATTGGAATTGTTGACTAAAGTGAAAAGAAGAATCAGGAGTCTTATTTGGTATCTGTATTTTTAGTAAAAGTTTAGAGAGACCATGGGATTTTAACCCATGGTCTGTTGAGCGTTATGCTTTGTTTTTGGACTCTTGCACTACCCTTGCGATGTCACGCTCTACATCATCCGGGATATCCAGATCATCATCAGTCAGAATGCCTGCGTTTGGATCATTGAAAATATTCTTGTCAAGCTTTCCTTCACTCTTGGCGACGATAACTGAAACAGCAGCATCTCCTGAGACATTAACTGCAGTACGAATCATATCTAGAAGTCTATCTACACCTAGAATCAATCCAATACCTTCAACAGGAAGCCCCACTTGCGTAAAGACCATAGAGAGCATGATTAGTCCTACTCCTGGCACCCCTGCGGTACCGATAGAAGCCAATACGGACATAAGGATTACTGTCAGGTAGCCGGTAATACCAAGATGTACACCATAGGCATTGGCGATGAATACTGTGGCCACACCTTGCATGATGGCTGTACCATCCATGTTGATCGTTGCGCCAAATGGTACTGTGAAAGACGCAACAGAATTGTTGACTCCCAATCGATCTGTAACGGCTCTGAGTGTGACAGGAATCGTTGCATTGGAGCTGGAGGTAGAGAAGGCAAAGATCTGTGTCTCTCTCATCTTTTTGAGGAATATCTTTGGACTCATTCCCGAGAAAAGCTTGAGGATACTCATTAGCGTCACGAACAAGTGGATCATGAGTGCGGAAATAAGCACAATGACATAACCGGCAAGATCTACCAAGAGTCCCAGACCTAGGTTGGAAATCGCTTTTGCCAGTAATGCAAAGACCGCATAAGGCGCAACAGCCATCACGATATTGACCATTTTCATCATAATCTCATTACCAATCTCAATCAGCTCGACTACAGGCTCTGCTTTTTTCCCTACCATAAGAATAGAGATACCTACCAAAATGGAGAAAAAGATGATTTGTAGCATCTTCCCTAGTGCCATAGCATTGATAACATTGCTGGGAATGATATCTATCAGTACGGAGCTAAGTGCTGGTGCCTCTTTTGCTGTAAAGGAAGCAGTTGAGGTCATGTTGACGCCCTCACCTATACCTATTGTTGCAGCAATACCGATACCTACCGCGATAGCAATAGCCGTAGTAAGCATATAGAGGACAAAAGACTTGCCGCCAACTTTACCTAGAGCACCGATATCTCCGATACCTAAAACACCAGTAATCAGAGAGAAGAAGACCAGTGGAACTACAAGCATTTTCAAGCCTGTGACGAACATTTTTCCTACAATATGGAAAAAACCATTTACCACATATTCATTGATAAATGTGCCTTCCCCGTTGAGTCCCAGTAGATTAATAAATAATCCCACAGCAATACCCAAAGCCATACCGATTAGGACTTTGGTTGTCAATGTCATTTTACCTGACGCAGCCATTTAAATCTCCTTTATTGAAAAATTTAACTAAACTTAAGTGTAGTATAATCCATATTAATCGTAACTTACAGTACAAGAATATGAGACTATTCTGAAATTGATATAAAATGGAACGCTATAAGTACGACTATAGATAGAGACGGGGAGGATAAAAAATAATGATGCACAAGCTATAAACTGAGCCTGCGCATAGGAGGAAGATTAGTGTGCGAGAATCTGTTCCAAGAAGAGCTTGAGCCTGTCACTTTCTGGATTGTTAAAGAAGGTCTCGGGATCATTCTCTTCTACAATCTGACCAGCATCCATAAAGATGACTCTGTCGGCTACTTTTCTGGCAAAGCCCATTTCGTGCGTGACGCAGACCATGGTTTTGCCTTCTTTTGCCAGACCAATCATAACATCTAGTACTTCACCGATCATCTCGGGGTCAAGCGCAGAGGTGGGCTCATCAAAGAGCATGATGTCTGGGCTTTTGCATAGCGCTCTGGCAATCGCCACACGCTGCTGTTGACCACCTGAGAGCTGGTTCGGGAACTTGTCTGCCTGTTCGGCGATATTGACTCTCTCGAGATAGTGCATAGCAGTTGCCAATGCCTCTTTCTTGGGGGTGCCATAAACATGCATAGGCGCAAGTGTGAGGTTGTCCACAATACTAAGATGGGGGAAGAGGTTGAAATGCTGAAATACCATAGCCACATTGGAACGAATTTCTCTGAGATTTTTTACATCGGCATTGACCTCTACGCCTTTGACCTTGATGTGTCCTTCCTGATACTCTTCCAAGCGGTTAATACAGCGAATCATGGTAGACTTTCCAGAGCCTGATGGCCCGGCTACGACAACAATTTCACCTTTTCCTACATTAAGGTTAATATCTTTTAGGACATGGAAGTCTCCATACCATTTGTTGACGCTGTTGAGCTCTATCATGTGCTGTGACAGGTCTTTTGATGATTCTATGATTTTGTTTTTTTCCATATTTAATCCCTATTATTTGTATCTAATTTTTTCTCTAAGTTTTTAGAGTAGCGTGACATCGTGAAGTTGAGTATCCAGTAGATGATAGCTACAAAGACAAACCCTTCTGTACTCATTCCCAGCCAGTCTCTATCACTAGAAGCGAGAGTAACCGTCGAGAGTAGGTCGTAAAGACCGATAATCATGACCAGTGAGGTGTCCATGAGCAGTGCGATAAAGGAGCCTACGAGATTGGGAATGGCAACCTTGATAGCTTGCGGCAAAATAACCAGTCGCATCTGCTTCCAGTAGGTAAGCCCCAAGGCACTTCCTGCTTCATACTGACCTTTTGAGATGGCCTGTAGACCCCCTCTGATGTTCTCGGCAACATAGGCTGCTTGAAAGAGTGTGATACCGATCAATGCCCGTATGAGCTTATTGAAGTCTACGCCTTCAGGGAAGAAGAGAGGAAGTACTACCGACGCCATAAAGAGGAGGGTGATCAATGGTACACCACGAATCAATTCTATATAAAACACGCTGAGTGTTTTGATAATAGGCAATTTGGATTGTCTTCCCAGTGCCAAAAGAAGTCCGATAGGGAAAGAGGCTACGATACCAACCAGTGCAATGACCAGAGTCAGAAGCAATCCTCCCCATTGGGATGTTTCAATATATTGCAATCCTAGGAATCCACCAGTCAATAATCCTCCTGCCACAAAAGGCAAAAGCAAAATAATACCTATTTTGAGCTTTCTGGGGGTTTTCTCCATGGCTACAAGTACAACAGAGAGTGCACTAATTGCGATAGCAAGATTGGCCCTCCAGAGTTCAGTAGCTGGGTAGAAACCATAGATGAAAAGCTTGAGCTTCTCTTTGATGAATACCCAACAGGCACCGCCACCTCCACAGTCAGCTTTGGTGTGTCCGGAAATATTTGCATCCAAAATAAACCATTTGACCAAAGGCGGAATCAAAATATAGAGTATCCATAAGGATAGAATGGTAAAGAATATGTTTACCGGGCTAGACAATAAGTTATGTCTCACCCAAGCGATCATTCCCCTCTCGGAGAGCGGAGCTTGTTTGGCAGATTTGAGTTCATAGACAGCCATTATCTCTCCTTTATTTTCATTTTTTTGTTAAACCAATTGAGTATCACCGATACAATCAAACTAATAACCAGATAAGTAAGCATGGTAATACCAATGATCTCCAGTGCCTGACCCGTGACATTGAGGCTGGTACCGGCAAATACGGTGACCAGTTCAGGATATCCAATGGCTGCAGCCAGAGATGAGTTTTTGATCAGGTTAAGGTACTGATTGATGATAGGGGGAATAGAGATTCGTACTGCCTGAGGAAGTACAACCAGTTTCAGTGACTGTATAGGTCTCAGTCCCAATGCAGTGGCAGCCTCTTTTTGTCCCTTGTCCACAGCTTCAATACCACTCCGTATTGCTTCTGCCACATAGGCTGCCGTATAAGTTGCCAACGCAAAGAGCAGTGCCAAAAACTCTGGAGTGAGTGTGCTTCCTCCACGGAAGTTGAATCCCTTGAGTGCAGGGTAGTCGAGATGCATGGGTTTGTCTGCAATAAAGTATCCAAGTAGGGGAAGCAATACCAGCAATGCCAATGCAGGGAGTGGTACTGGGATTTCTTTGCCTTCTGCTTCAAGTTTCTTTTGCGCATAACGCTGCAGTATCCATCCTCCTAAAAGTGCCGCAATAAATCCTGCTACAATCATCCAGCTCCCATCTTCGAAGATGGGTTTGGGAATGAACAGTCCTCTCTGGTTGATAAATATACTGCCCAGAAAGCTATAACTCTGCCGCACCGAGGGCATGGCTGCCAGCACAACATTATACCAAAAGAGTATCTGGAGTAATATAGGAATATTCCTGAATATCTCGATATAGGTGGCTGCCAAATGACTAATGATCCAGTTTTTGGACAGTCTGGCAACACCGATAATGAGACCCAACAGAGAGGTGAGTATAATACCCCAAAATGACACAATAAGCGTGTTGAAGAGCCCTACTTTGAAAACATCCCAGTTGGTACTGCTATGATCGAAGTGAATAGGGGTCTCTGTAATGTCAAATCCGGCAGTGGTATTGAGAAAATTAAAACCGGATTTGATGCCTCTTGCCTCAATATTGTGTGCAGTATTCTGCGCAATATACATCATAAAAATA
>JALVVQ010000263.1 GCA_027023325.1 Campylobacteraceae bacterium
CCAATTCCTCGGCTGCTACCTGTGACCAATACATTATTTCCTGTAAATTTCATCTCTATCCTCTCTGTAAATAGTGTGTGTGATTGTAGCATAAGTGGGTTTTGGGATAGCCCAAGGCTACCCTTGTGTTTCGAGCCTTACTGCTTTCTCTCTGTCACATAGTCAGAACAGGAGGCTTTGCCCCCTTCAAGTCAACCCTAAGCTGGTAAACCATTTTTTCTCCTCCTAGTATATATTTCCGAATTCATTACGCACTATAATAAAAAGATACCTAATTGATACTTACAAAAGCGTCAAAAAGAAAGATTCATTAGGAAGGCTCATTAAAACCAATCCTCTAAATGTAACCCTTCTACTCTCGCAAACTCTTTTGTATTGTGAGTCACCAAAGTTAGATGACGTGCCTTGGATGAACCTGCTATTAAGATATCCATCGCCCCAATAGACACTCCTTTTTTTTCAAGGTCAGCCCTAATCAGTGCGGATGCTTTGGCTTCACGCCCTCCAAATTGGATCACATTTACTTGCTCCAAAAGCATTGCTAGCTGTTGCGCTCGTTTCTGTGGGCTATTGGACTTTGCAATACCAACTTGAAGTTCATAGATGACAACAGAAGAAACAAATATATCTTGTGGAGAGTGAGAAAAGAGCTTTTTTTCTACCTCGCCCATTCCTTTAAAAAAATATATCAAGGTGTTAGTATCAAGCATATACATCTAAAATACTTCTCTTTGTGCATCTTTCCCCTGATTATCTCGTATCTCTTGAAGTGTAGGAAAATCACTCCATGTACCTGCCAGTTTTCGACTACTAGCGCTCCATTCGTTCTTAACTTTTTGCTCTAAGGTGGTGGAGATAAATTTACTAATAGAGATATTGAGAGAGCTTGCAATCGCTTTGACTTGACTCTCCAAATCATTTGGTATATAGATAGTCACTTGTGCCATAAAATACCCCTTTTTAAAGTATATGTTAGATTATATGTGGATTTTCCTTAGAGAGACCAAAAAGTTTCAAAATAGGAGATGTGTTTATTAAAGATGTCTGAAAAGAAGAGGGCTTGGTTTGGCACGGACAAGCCTATGGCAACCCTAAGCCTTGCCCAGCAGTGTCAGTACTGCAACTACAGCTCACACAATGAAGCATCTCTTCGGTTGAGCATACTTTTGTGCTCTGTTAGGTAGGCATCGACCTCTACAGCACACTCTCTGCCTTCATGGATTGCCCAGACGACCAGCGACTGTCCTCTGCGGCAGTCTCCCGCAGAGAATACTGCTGCCGAAGAAGTGGCAAACCCTTCCGTTTTGATATTGCTGCGTTCATCCGTTTCTAGCCCAAGCTCCGCGATTACATCCTTCTGCAATGGCCCTAAAAAGCCCATAGCAAGCAGTACAAGATCCGCCTTGAGAACAAAATCACTGCCTACGATCTCTTTGAAACTCCTGCCTTCCCATTCGATGTAAACACAGTTAATTCCTGTGACCTTGCCTGCGTCATCTTTAATAAAGGACTTGGAGAGTACATTGAAGTCCATCTTGAAATCAGTAGTAGCACCCTCTTCCTGAGAAGTGGAGAGCTTGAATATGCGTGCATAGGTCGGCCAAGGCATCTCAGCTGTACGCTCAGCGGGTGCTTGCGGCATCAATTCGATCTGTGTCACACTGGCAGCCCCCTGACGGATAGCATTGCCCACACAGTCACTACCCGTATCACCACCTCCTATCACTACCACATGCTTGCCAGTGGCAAGTATCTCATCCTCTGAAGCAATCATCTCTCGCTCGATGCGGCTATTTGCCTGCGAGAGAAATTCCATCGCAAAATAGATGCCCGTCGCATCACGGTTTTCGATAGGCAGATCCCGTGGCTTGCCCGCTCCTGTTGCGATGAGCACGGCATCATTCTGTGCTTTGATCTCTGCTGCAGAGCGATCCACACCGACTTCGACACCGGTGACGAAGATCACGCCCTCTTCGGTCATCATATTGACCCTGCGCTGCACTACTTTCTGTTTGTCCAGTTTGAAATTGGGGATACCATAGCGTACCAATCCACCGATACGCTTCTCCTTTTCGTAGACAGTGACGGTGTGCCCTGCTTTGTTGAGCTGGTCAGCAGCCGCCAATCCAGCCGGGCCACTTCCGATAATTGCCACGCGCTTGCCTGTCTTGACCGCAGAGATGAGTGGTTTCATCCACCCCTCCTCATACGCCCTTTCGATGATTGTGTACTCTATGTTCTTGATGCCCACAGCTGTCTGATTGAGTCCCAGCACACAGGCGTGTTCGCAAGGTGCTGGACAGATACGCCCAGTAAACTCAGGGAAGTTGTTGGTACTCATCAGGCTTCTAAATGCACTCTCCCACTCATCCCGATAAACCATATCATTGAACAGAGGAATCAGATTGCCCACCGGACAACCGTACCCACTGTGGCAAAAAGGAATACCGCAGTCCATACATCTGGCACTCTGCTCATTGATCTCCTTGTCATCAAAAGGAGTCACAAACTCTTCATAATGCTTCACTCTCTCTTCTACAGGTGCAAGTGTGAAGTTTTTTCGCTCATATTCTCTAAATCCTGTGATCTTTCCCATCTTACACCTCCTCTGCTTTGGCTGCTTGCGCTTGCAAAACCCGTTTATAGTCTCTAGGCATCACTTTGATAAATGCCTTCTTGGACTGCTCCCAGTCAGCATGTATCGCCTCTGCCTCTTTGGCGCCTGTGTACTTGATATAGCTTTCGATCATACCCTTGACCTCAGCTGCTTCTGCCTCACTCTCTATGCGATCGAGATCCACCATACCGTCATTAATACGACTGGCAAGGGTATCTGCAGGATCATAAATGTAGGCAACGCCCCCACTCATACCAGCAGCAAAGTTCTTCCCTACCTCACCCAGAATCACCACACGACCCCCAGTCATATACTCACAGCCATGGTCTCCTACTGCCGCTACCACGACCTGGGCACCTGAGTTTCGCACTGCGAAGCGCTCTCCTGCCAATCCATAGATATACGCCTCTCCTCTGGTTGCACCATACAGTGCCACATTCCCCAATATCACCGTTTCGTTGGCCTCAAAGGTAGCATTTTTTGGAGGATACAGTATCAGTTTTGCACCCGAGAGTCCTTTGCCAAAGTAGTCATTGGCATCTCCTTCTACCTCAAAGGTCAATCCTTTGTTGGTAAAAGCAGCAAAGCTCTGTCCGCAAGAGCCGGTTACTTTGATAGTAATCGTATCCTCAGGTAACCCCTCATCTCCATAGCGCTTAGTCATATAGGCAGAGAGCATGGTGCCGACGGTTCGATTGATGTTGCGAAGTTTGATCTCTTTGTGCATTGCGGTCTTGGTATCGATGGCACCTTTCAATGAAGCGATCAGCGTATTGTCCAGTGCCTCTTCGATACCATGATTTTGCTCCATATTTTTGTAGGTATTGTCTTCTTCTCTGACATACATACGGTGCAGGAGCTTATCCAGATGCAGATACTTGGCTTTCCAGTGGGTGATTCCCTCTCTGGCACCCAGCTTGTCTACACGCCCCACCATCTCGTTGATCGTCCTAAACCCAAGCTCTGCCATGATCTCTCGCAGCTCCATCACCAAAAATTTGACAAAATTAACAATATACTCTGGCTTGCCTATATATTTTTTTCTCAGCTCAGGATCTTGGGTTGCTATCCCTACAGGGCAGGTATTGAGATGACATTTACGCATCATAATACACCCTTCTACGATCAAAGCACTGGTCGCAATCCCCCACTCTTCAGCTCCCAGCAGTGTGGCGATCGCAATATCGCGCCCTGTCCTAAGCTGTCCATCTGTCTGTACGACGATCCTGCCTCTAAGTCCATTTTTGACCAGCGTCTGGTGGGTCTCGGAGAGCCCTAGCTCCCACGGTAAACCCGCATGCTTGATCGAGGTCTGCGGGCTGGCACCCGTCCCCCCGTCATAGCCAGAGATCAGTACCACATCAGAGTGGGCTTTGGCCACCCCTGCTGCGATGGTACCGACACCCACCTCGGAGACCAGCTTGGTATTGATACGGGCATGGATATTGGCATTTTTGAGATCGTGGATCAGTTGCTTGAGATCCTCGATACTATAGATATCATGGTGAGGTGGTGGTGAGATCAGTCCCACACCCGGCGTAGAGTGTCGTGTCGCACCAATGATCTCATCGACCTTGTGCCCGGGCAGCTGCCCACCCTCTCCAGGCTTGGCACCCTGAGCCAGCTTGATCTGTATCTCCTCAGCATTGATCAGATAGTTGGCTGTTACACCAAACCTGCCTGATGCCACCTGCTTGATCTTGGAGTTTCGCTCTGTGCCGAAACGACTGGCATCTTCTCCCCCTTCACCGGTATTGGATTTGGCGCCAATGCTGTTCATTGCCATCGCCATCGTCTCATGTGCCTCTTTGGAGATCGAGCCATAACTCATCGCTCCCGTAGCAAAACGGGTCATAATCGCCTCGACCGGCTCCACCTCCTCCAATGGAATAGGCTTATGATTGCGGAATTCCAGCAGCCCTCGCAAGGTCACAAAGTCCTCATTGGGCATATCTATCATCTGGGAGTACTTTTTGAAGATATCATAGCTGTCTGTCCGTGTGGCCTGCTGCAGCAGAAAGATATTCTCCGCAGTGAGTAGATGCTTCTCTCCTCGCTGTTTGAACGAATATTGACCTCCCACACCCAAGCTGTTAGACTCTACGATATAGCTGGGATATGCCAATCCATGACATAGCAGTGTCTCCTTCTCCAGTGTAGCGATATCAATGCCACCAAGTCTAGAGGGGGTTCCCTTGAAATACTTCTCTACCAGTGATTCACCCAATCCTACTGCCTCAAATATCTGAGCACCCGTATAAGAGCGGATCGTAGAGATACCCATCTTGGACATGATTTTATAAATCCCCTTGCCTATAGCGATAATGTAGTTGTCGACCGCCTCATCATGACTGAGATCTGCACGGATCAGTTTTCTGTTGCGCATATCTTCGATCGTCTCAAATGCTAAGAAGGGGTTGATCGCATTGGCACCATAGCCGATGAGTGTCGCAAAATGATGGATCTCTCTAGGCTCAGCAGACTCAATAATGAGCCCACAGCTGGTACGCGTACCATCAGCGATCAGATGCTGATGCACTGCCGAAGTCGCCAGCAAGGTAGGAATAGGTGCTTTTGTAGCACTCACCCCTCTAGTAGAAAGGATGAGTACCTGATAGCCTTCCTTGATCGCCTGGCTTGCTTCCGCTTTGATACGCTCGACAGAACGCTCCAGATCGCCTTCTGCCTGTGCATCAAACAGTATCTCTATGCTTTTTGCCCTGAAACTGAAGGTATCTACCCCTTTCAATTTAGCAAGCTGCTCGTTGGTAAGAATCGGGGAAGAGAGCTTGATAAAGTTTCGTTCCTCATCCACCTCTTGAAAGAGGTTTCCCTGCGAACCGATATAGGAGGTCAAACTCATCACTGATTCCTCACGAATCGGATCAATCGGAGGATTGGTCACTTGAGCAAAGAGCTGATGAAAGTAGTTGTAGAGGTTGATTGCCTTGTGTGAGAGCACCGCCAGTGCCGCATCATTACCCATAGAACCCGTGGCCTCATAGGCATCGTTTGCCATAGGCGTGATCACTGTCTTGAGATCTTCTACGGTATAGCCAAAGCATTTTTGTCGTTGCAAGACTGTTTCATGATTGGGCTGATGAATGGCTTCATTGAGGGGGAGATCATCGAGGTTGATTTTCTGCTTGGCAATCCACTCTTCATAAGGGTAGGCATCAGCAAGCTGGTCTTTGATCTCATCATCAGGAATGATACGCCCCTGCTCCAGATCCGCCAAAAACATCTTGCCCGGCTGTAGTCGCCCCTTGAGTACGATGTCTTCTGGGGGAAACTCCAGTGCTCCCTGCTCAGACGCCATCACCAAAATATCATCCTTAGTCAAGGAGTAGCGAGAAGGTCTCAAACCATTTCGATCCAGTGTCGCACCGACCAGTTTGCCATCGGTAAATGCCACGGAAGCAGGGCCATCCCAAGGCTCCATAAAGGTCGCATGATACTCATAAAATGCCCTGCGATTGGCTGCCATCTCCTCCTGCTTCCATGCCTCAGGAATCATCATACTCATGACATGGGGCAGGCTTCGCCCCGCCAAGGTAAGCAGCTCCACAACATTGTCCAGTACTGAGCTGTCACTGCCTTTTTTCTCATTGATCAGATAAGGATAGATTTTGTCTAATTCATCTGCAGTGAAGAGTTTGGAGCGTAACAATGATTGGCGGGCACGCATCCAGTTGATATTGCCACGGAGGGTATTGATCTCTCCATTATGTGCGATATAGCGGAAGGGCTGTGCCAGTGCCCATGAAGGAAAGGTATTGGTAGAAAAACGGCTATGTACCAACGCGATAGCAGAGGCGTAGTCAGGATCACCCAGATCTGCAAAATAGAGAGGCAACTGCTCTGTGATAAGCTGCCCTTTGTAGACAATGGTCTTATAAGACATCGAAGTCATATAAAAATAGCCTGTACCACGCACCGGAGAAGCCGTAACCCTGGCCTGAGCATATTTACGAATGACAAAGAGCTTTCGCTCAAAGGCTTCGGCATCTATTTCTTCTGCTTTTTTGACAAAGACCTGCTTGACGATAGGCTCTACCCCTTTGACCATCTCTCCCAAAGAGTCATTGTGTGTAGGCACCCTGCGCCACCCCAGACACTCCTGCCCCATCTCCTCGATACATTGCTCGACGATACTCTGTGTCTCACTGTAGGCATCTGGATCACGGGGGATAAAGACCATCCCCACCCCATACTCACCAAAAGGCGGTAGCGGCTCCTTGATACCCGCTTTTTCTGCTGCTTTACGCATAAAGGCATCCGGCATCTGTGTCAATACACCGGCACCATCACCAGAATTATACTCTGCGCCTACAGCCCCTCGATGCTCCAAGTTGGCAAGCATCTCCAGTGCTTTATCCACGATCTCATGAGACTTTTCTCCCTTGAGATGCGCCACAAAGCCCACCCCACATGCATCATGCTCAAACGCTGGATCATACAGACCCTCTTTACACGGATAACATCCTTGATTCATACATTCCTCCAACTGATAGTTTCCTGTTTTACTCTTTTTCCCATTGAGCATATCCACCCCAAATATCTATGCTCAATAGGGATAACAGTAAAGCAGGCTGAATGCATATATCATAACCAAAGAAGTTTAAAAGTGCGAATTTTGGGTTTTTTGTGTGCGCTACGCACCTTTTGTCAACCGCCCCCTTGTATCCATGGCACATCTCCCCCAATTTCTAATTTCTAATTCTCTGGTGCGATGGCAATCGCCCCCTACGAGAGGCTAGAAAAGCGCCTCATCCATCTCTTCAGGCTTCTCCAGTCCCATAAGTTTTAATATGGTGGGCGCGACATGGTTGAGACCACGGCCCTCTCTGAGCTTCTCTACCCCTTCAGCGATCACGAAACACCAGACATCCCCTACCGTATGGTTGGTCAGCACATTCCCCTGTGCATCTTTCATCTCCTCACAGTTGCCGTGATCAGAGGTCAGTACAATACTGTAGCCCTCCTCTTTGGCACGAGTGATGATCCTGTCCAGCTCATGATCGACGGCATGTACTGCCTGCATGGCCGCTTCGTAGTTGCCGGTATGCCCTACCATATCGCCATTAGCGAAGTTGA
>JALVVQ010000264.1 GCA_027023325.1 Campylobacteraceae bacterium
ATAGTAGTGTCCGAAAAAGAGCCCCGAAGCGATCGTGATCAGCGCAGCCAGCGTGGTGATACTGTCTCGCTCGAACATCTTGTATTTGTACCCCTCATAGAAGAAGATCACTACGAGTGTGAAGTCTACCAGATAGGAGAGACGGACAAAGTTTTCCGTCATGATCAGCCCCTCTTGAAAGTGACTCAAGACCTCACTGCCCAGCCAAAGCTCGGTGTGGAAAGTCACAGGAGCGACTACGATCCCAGCATAGAGTCCGGCACCTAGCGTGGCTGTTAGCAGTATCAGGTATGCCATAGTGGCCATTCTAAAATATTTTTTCATTTTTGTTTTCCTTTATTGTTTTGGTGTTTGGAAGTATTCCCCGTAATCATCACATGGTTTTTGGTGCGATGGCAATCGCCCCCTACGAGAAAATCTCTCTACCCAATTTCTACTTTCTAATTTCTAATTTTCAAACTGTATGATAAATCCTCGATCCAGTCCTGCTAGATCGGTATAAAACTCGATGGGGTAGTCTCCCATATCTTTCACAAACGCTGCAATGGGCTCTTTTTGGTCATAGCCCATCTCACAGGCCAGAACCTTCACTTCACGCTCTTTGGCCAGCAGGATGATCTTCTTAAGTAGCTCATCGCCCTGCTCCTCACTGTAGAGCGCAGTATGAGGCTCGTACTCTGCCACATTGGGGGCGAGTGGGGTGTGCTTAGCGATATAGGGAGGGTTGCTCACTATCAGGTCGATCTGTCCCTCGATACCCTCCAGCAGAGAGGTGTGCTGGAGATCTATCTGCTCCTCTAGCCCGAAGGCGCGCACATTGGTCTGGGCTACCGCCAGTGCTTCTTGGGAGATATCCGAAGCTACGATCTGCAACTGGGGAAACTGACGCGCCAGCACGATCGAGATCGCACCAGACCCTACCCCGATCTCAGCCACAGAGCCGTACCCCTCTCGCGCAATGATCTCAGATACCCTCTCCACCAACACTTCTGTCTCTGGACGAGGGATGAGGGCTCCAGGGGCACTGTACAGATCGATATCATAGAAGCTCACGCGCCCCGTGATATACTCCATAGGTTCATGCGCCACGCGTCTGGCTACCAGTGTCTCATATCCCTCAGCATCCTCCAGCTCCCTGTCATCATACATCTTGAGCCAGGTACGCTCCTTGCCTAGATGATATGCCATCAAGATCTCTGCCTCAAAGAGCGGACGCTCGCAGGCGTAGCGGAGCTGCTCTTTGGCTTCTAAAAGGGCTTGTCTAATAGTCATTGTTCTCATCCTACAAATAACTGCCTAGATTCAATGACCTTCAAGCCTGAAGTTCTCTTATAAGGTTGTCTGCGGAAGCATCAAAATCATACATGCTTTCTTTGCCTGATTTTATATCTTCTCTTAGTCGCTGAAGTCTTTTTTTGCGTGCGTCATAAAAGGTATCTTGACACGCAACAGGAGAGACAGTATAGCTATCCACAATATCATCCTTGAGGTTTTTAATAATATTCAAAAGGACATCTATTTTATTTTCATCAATATTGATATGAATGGTTTGCATGGTATATTCCTTTTACTATCATTCTATCTAAAAAACTATTTTTTGTCCATATAGGCAAAGATCCCGTCCTTAGGCAACTCTCCATCCAAATCTACTTTGCTCGCA
>JALVVQ010000265.1 GCA_027023325.1 Campylobacteraceae bacterium
TCTGGGAAGCATACTTTCATTTCCCAAGAGTCCCCCCTGATGAATGTACATCACGGGCTTCTCAAATATCTCTGGAGTTGCCAGCATTACCCGCCATCCCAAGGGATCATACAGCAGGTCAAACTCCACCCCTGTCTGCTTGCGTAATTCTAACCAAATTTTATAGTTTTCTTTATAAAGTTTTCCAAAATGGTGCTTTTTTTCTAGAGTGACAATACTAGGGTGATACACCGCATCCTCTTCCAGCTCAAAAAACTGCTTTTTTAGATACGCCGCATCGCCCACACAAGGACAGGTATACACCGTAGGTCGGGGTACCCTCACCCCGACAAAAGCCTTTTGCAAAAATAAAGCCGTAGTCCCTGTGCCAGAGGGTAAGAAAATATTAAGCTCGTCAATAATGTGCTCTTTTTGCCACTCTTGTATCTCTTGGGCTAAAAGTTTAATACCGTACTCTGCTTCTTTTTGTCTGCCGCCCTCTTCTATAAATAAGGTGTTTTTATTTGTCGGGGTGGGGGCACCCCGACCTACGCGGATTTGCATACCATTGGCTAGGGCAGCTTTGTAATTTCCATGAGGATTCTCTCTCAAATACTTCGACAGATGATCTACGGTGAACTCAAACTCCCACCCTCTCATTTTTGCCAATACGGACATCGAATACATTGCATTGGACTGAGAAGAGCCATAGGAGACCAACCTCTCGATAGAGGGAAATGCATTTGCAAGATAATAATGAAACTTTCTGGCTTTGTTCCCTGAGAAGTCAGCATGTATCAGGTCATCTCTTTTGAGATAGAGTGTCACACCATTGAAACTAATCTGCTCTACGGGGGTGGGCAACTGTAACATCACTGTCATGCCTTTTTCTTTTTGGATATTCTACCATATTATCAACCAACCTAAATCGTTAGGAGAGTAAAATACATCCCTTAGCAAATTTCAAACAGGAGAAATTTTATGGATTCAAAACATTATTATAACCCTCATGGCGAAGAGATCCTCGACGAGAAGATCTTTGGTGGCTCACCTACAGGATTCGTTGACTTTAACCGCTCCAAATACAAGTGGGACAGCAATATTTATGATCTGATGAATGCCAACACCTGGTTTCCTTCAGAAGTCAACACCTCCACAGAAAAGAAAAACTTTGATGCACTGACTGACAATGAGCAATGGATCTACAAAATGACCTTTGCACAGCTGAGCTTCAATGACTCTGCCCAGGAGGAGTACCTCAGTGACTTCAGGCAGCTCGCCAACAACCGCCTGCTCAAGTCCGTCATTACCCTACAGATGATGCAGGAGGTCAACCACTCGAAAAGCTATGCTGTACTGCTCGATGCTTGTGGCAACTCTGAAGAGGTCTTCAATCTCTACAAGCATGATGATGCACTCAACAACAAAAATATGCGTATTGCAGAGCAGTTTGCCAGACATATCGATGGCGGTTCTGTAGACAAAATGATCGCCAGTGCTATGGCAAGCGTCAATCTAGAAGGTATCTACTTCCTGCTCGGCTTTAGTTATATCTATGTATTGGGAGACAAAGTTCCCGGTGCGAGGGATATGATCAAATTTATCGCCAGAGATGAGCTCAACACACACCTGCCACTCTTTGTCAATATCTTCCGAACGATACGCAAAGAGAACAG
>JALVVQ010000266.1 GCA_027023325.1 Campylobacteraceae bacterium
GGTAGCCTCTAGAGGAAGTCTTACTTTCATCTTCAAAGTCTCATGACCACCCAACCACTGATCTAGTGACATACCATTGATAAGCATCTCACCATTACCCGGAGTCAACCAAACTTTAGCGATCGCTCTTTTTCTTTTACCTGTTGCGTAGATAGTCGCCATTATTTAGCTCCTTTGTTGAATTGTGCCGTATGAGGATGCTCTTCACCTGCATAGACTTTAAGCTTCTTGATCATCTGCTTTCCGAGGTTTGTCTTTGGAAGCATACCTCTGACTGCTTGTCTGTAAAGTTTTTCTGTGTTGTTTTCCAACATATCACTCAGCTTTGTACTCTTGGTAGAACCAAAGTAGCCGCTGTGTCTGAAATACTCTTTATCATCCAATTTTGCACCAGAAAACTTTGCTTCTTTGGCGTTGATGATGACGACATAGTCACCACAGTCTACATTGGGCGTATAGGAAGGCTTATGCTTCCCTCTCAGAAGTGTTGCGACTTCGGTTAGAATACGACCAAAAGTTTTATCTTTTGCATCGATCAGAACCCAGTCTCTCTCTACTTCATGCGCTTTAACAGATTTTGTTATATTCATGAATCGTTCCCTTGTTTTATTTTAGTGGACGGATTGTAGCCAGTTAAACTTAGGGTTAGATTAAATTAAGTATAGTTTAAGTTTCAGAAGTGTCAGAGCCAAAAATTTATCGCTCTGACATGTGTGGAATCTAAAGGGTAAAGCTCTCACAGTCTCAAATCTTAGTTGGCTCGTGTGAAAATATCCCCGCCTTGAATATCATTCGCCCTAGTGGCATCACTATCGCCCGACCTTTCATCTGTAGTATCTGCTATCAAAAGGTGTCCATTTTCGTCAAACCTATACATCGTATAGTCATGACTATTATCGTGCTCCCCTTGCCCTAATATCGTAAGATCCAGTTTTGTTGTAGGCACTCCACTGCTGTCCACTGTAGGACCTTGTGTCTCATAGGCAAAAGGGATCTCTTCTGTCTCATTTAGATCTGTACACTGGCTGTCGGTATATACTTTCGCCCGATATGTTCCTGTCCCATCACTATTGAAAACAACATCTGTAGTCGAAAAATACTCTTGATCCACCTGATGGCAAGTAGCGTGCCATGCTCCTACAATAGTTTGATTATTATTGCTGCCTCCTGAATCTCCACCGCCTGACCCATCACCTGAACCATCGCCACTCAAAGTGGCCATATAGGCTTCTGCTTTGGTTTTGTCGAAATAGCTTCTTCTTGTGTATTCAAGTATGCCATTTCTAAAAATCTCTACCACATAGTAGTCTGACTCTATTGATTTGATTCTGTCGTAGCCCTTTTCCTCTATATAAAGCCTATCACCTCTAACTTCTACTGCAATATTGAAAGGCTCAGCATTCGAATCGCTAATATCCAATGCAACAACTTCTGTAACTGAGTTGTTAAATGTCACTTTTCTGAGCCTTGTCTCATACTCGCATACACCTGTCTCGGCACTACATGAGCCTCCTATGATTTCTGGATTATAAAAAGTTTTTCCCGCAAGCAATCTTTTCAAGTAGGCTTCATCTGCATGAGTATCTGCATCGTGTGAATCGACAAGAGGCTCATCTAATACCGCGGAGAGATTGCTATCAAAATTCTCATCTCC
>JALVVQ010000267.1 GCA_027023325.1 Campylobacteraceae bacterium
TATCGATGAAATTTCGTGTATTTTCTATCGCAAAATCATGCGTAGTCTCATCATCAAATGTGAAGTAGCGCATCTCTCTTTTTTTGGCTATTTTTTTCTGCAAAGTTGTTTTGCCTGACTGTCTGGGCCCATTTATGGCAACCACTCTAAAAAACTGGAGCATCTCTATAATGGTTGATTCTAGTTTTCTGTGTACCATCTCTAATCCTTTTATTGGATATGCAATTATACAGTAAAATCTTGCCTTTTGTACTACTATTCCGATTTTTATCTAGATATTTTCCGAAAATTATATAGATAAATTCCGAAATACACAAAGAATATCTATTTTTAAAGGGTGAAAAGATGTTGGGAAAAGTAGGGGAGGTAACTGCAGGGCAAAAAGCCCCACAGGCAGAGATTAGAGTCTTGACTCGTATCTTCTGAGCATGAAAAGTTTCTTGAGGATCTTCTTGCGTGTTGCGATCTTCTCTTTCTTGCGTTTTTCTGTCTTTGTTTCGAAGTGCTGTCTGGCTCTAGCTTCTGTGACGATGAGGTTTCTGTCACATTGTCTTTTAAACTTACGGTAAGCATCTTCAAAGTTGTCTCTTGGACTTACAACGATTCCTGGCATATCAAGCACCCCCTTTCTTATCAAAATTTTCCAACGACCGTGGAAGCGATAAATAGAAGCGGATTATATCGAGATTTATTTAAATTATGCAAACACTATGATAAAATATTGGTATATTTCAGGATCAAGGATTATGCATGGCATTTAGTATTCCTACAAGTAGTGAGATAATCACCAGAAGCACAGAGACGCTCAAGCGATTCCCTTTGGCTATGTTATCCTCAATCATCGGTACATTCATAGCTATCTATCTCATCGAGGTAGAACCTGCCAAGATGGAAGGCTTTTATCTTACTTTGGCTAAGGTTCTATTCAGTAGCTCTTTGGCTATATTTGTATTTACTGCTACTAGACTAGCAGGCGAGAGTCTCAAGGTTTCTTGGCATCAGGCATTGACATTTTTGGCTCTATTTGGGATGCTGGCGTATTATATGATACTGCCTGACACCTCCAAAGATTTTTCTGTGATGATGATACCTTTTCGTCATTTCTTTTTGATTTTACTCTTTGCCGTAGCGTTCTTATGGGCTCCTTTTGTTGGTAGTGATCTCAGTAATGCTGACTATTGGGAGTATAGTAAGCAAATTTTATTTGCCCTGGTCATCTCGTTTTTATTTACTGTTGTGGTGATACTGGGGGTCAATGGCGCATTGTTTGCTATAAAAAAGCTCTTCGACTTAGATATAGATGGCAAGCGGTATTTTCAGATAGATGTTTTTATCATGGGCGTTTTTTCTGTGGGGTATTTCCTCTCTCAGGTTTCGCCACTTCCATTAGAATCCAAACAGTCACCCAAGCTCCCACGCGTAGAAAAGTTTTTTACCAAGTGGCTACTCACGCCTCTTAGTGGATTGTATTTCGTGATACTCTATAGCTATTCTGCCAAAGTACTCTTCACTATGGATTGGCCAAAAGGCATATTGGCTTGGCTGATTGTTATATTTTCTGTTGTGGCTATATTGACCTATTTGTTTTGGACACACTTTAGTAAAGCACAGAATGGACGATGGCGTAGATGGATATGGCTAGCGATACTGCTACAGACAGTGATGCTTTTTGTGGCTATTGGAATCCGTATCGCAGAGTACTCCTGGACAGAGAGTAGATATATGGTGTTTGTGCTGGGTGTTTGGCTGGCAGGCGTGTCGCTTTACTTTTTGCTATTTAAAAATGCCAAAATCAAATGGATATTTACTTCCATCAGTCTACTCATCGCCATCACGCAGTTTGGCCCACTCAACGCCTATGCGGTGAGTAAAAATGCACAGATGCAGAGACTCCAGAGTATGATAGTGGAGCTAAAAAAGCATGAAAATACAGCAAAAGCCCCTCTAAAGCTTCGTTATGAGATATCAGATGCTTTGCAGTATTTGGACAGGAGATATAGGAGTGAGAGCCTGACTACCCTCTTCCCTAAGCTTGGCAAAGAGTTTGATGAGATAAAAGCCAGACGAGAGGCAGGCAAAAAAGCAGAAGATCTTCTGAAAGAAAAAGGAAAACCTTTAAGTAAAGAGCTGAAAGAGGAGCGAGATGTACTTCGTAAATATCCCTCTGGCCTTCCTGAATTTATTACAGACAAACTAGGGTTTAAGTTTATCAACAGCTGGGAATATAAAAGCATGAGAGATGGCAAACACCAAAGAGTAAATTTCTCTATAAAAGAAAATTACTATCCTTATAGTGGCAAGATGATAGATGTACGAGGCTATGACTATATGATGAATGTAGATATGGGTGGCTATAGGTATACAAGAAGAGGCAAAAAAGCTATGGACATAGAGCGAAAAGATTTTGATGACCTTAGCTTGACGCTTCTCTATACAAGCAAGTATCAGCTTAGCATCTCTAATAATGAGGCAAATCTCACTATAGACATAGAAAACCTTTTTCAAAACCTAATAGCTAAACATGGAAGAGAATCAAAAAATATAGCAAAAGAAGAGCTCACAATCAAAAAGAAAAATAGCTATATGGAAATCAAACTAGAATTAGGTAGAATTGGTGAAGAGTATTATGATGGTAACAGGACTATCGGATTTGGTGGTATGTTGTTTATAAAGGAGCTAAAGTGAGAAAAGTATTTCAAAACTGTTATGAGATGGACAGGCGCTGTTATGAGGTGTATGGTTTGACAGAGGATATTCTGATGGAGCATGCAGCAGAGGGGATGGAGAGCTACATCAGACACCATCTCAAAGAGGCAAGCTCTATTCTCATCGTGGCAGGACCTGGCAACAATGGTGCGGATGGGATGGCGTTGGCACGCCTGATGCAGTTTGCCTTCGCCAGTGTGAAGCTCTATATTCCCTTTGGTGTCAGTACGGGGATGGCGAAGTTGCAGCTCGAAAGGGTGCAGAAACTGGACTATGTAGAGATTGTCGAGGATGTCAGTGAGGCAGACATCATTGTGGATGCACTTTTTGGTGCAGGATTGTCTCGTCCCCTGGATGCACTTTCTCAGGAGATCGTCGACAGCATGAACAACCTCAATGGCTTCAAACTTGCCTGTGATATCCCTACGGGTGTTGATGAGAGTGGGCAGATTGACACAGAGGCATTTGCCGCGGATGTGACGATCACAATGGGAGCACGCAAAGAGTCGCTCTACAGTGATGCGGTCAAAGATACAGTAGGAGAGATTGTACGCGTGGATTTGGGACTGCGCTACAACTACTACACCAAAGGTATGCCAGTATCGAGCTATCTGCTTGATCGTGAAGACATGGCACTCCCCAGCCGTGACTTTTCGCAGGTGACACACAAAGGAAGCTTCGGTCATGCGGTTGTCTTTTGCGGAGAGAAGGAGGGGGCAGGGATCATGACTGGCATGAGCGCGGCGCGATTTGGGGCAGGTTTGACTACGCTGGTGTCCCATGAGAGGATCAACCCACCTGCTTATTTGATGCATGATTCCAAGACGCCACCCACCGCTACGGCAATGGCGATTGGGATGGGTCTCGGAGAGCACCTCGATAGTGCATTTTTATGCAAACATGTGTTGGAGAGTCATCTGCCTGTGGTGCTGGATGCGGATAGCTTTTACCATCAGGATTTGCTTGGTATCTTGGAGCAGAAAGAGAGAGAGATTGTGTTGACACCACACCCCAAAGAATTTACTGTGCTTTGGGAGGCAGTGACAGGGGAGGCGCTTACGACTGCCCAGGTGCAGGCAGATCGCTTTGGTGTAGCAAGAGTATTTAGCGCACGCTACCCGCATGTCACACTTCTGCTCAAAGGCGCCAATATGCTGATTGCCCAAGAGGGCAAAATACACATCAACCCATTTGGTTCAGCCAAGCTAAGCAAAGGAGGCAGTGGGGATGTGCTCAGCGGATTGATTGTGGCACTGCTGGCACAAGGCTACTCTGGAATTGATGCTTCGATTCAGGGGTCACTGGTGTTGACCGCGGCAGCAGAGGCATACAAAGGTGCATCTTATGCGATGCTTCCTGAAGATCTTATCGCACAGATTGTACGGCTTGAGTCACTGTGAAACGGATCGCGATACTTTTTAGTGGAAGAGGTTCAAATCTCGAATATATTGCCAAGGCCATGCATCAAAAAGAGTTGGTGATAGTTGTTGCTGTGACCAATAATCCAGAAGCAGAAGGCATTCTTGTGGCAAAAAGATATGGCATAGTTGTAGAGGTTGTCGATGCTAAAAAATACGCCTCGAGAGAAGATTTCGACAAAGAGGTGGTACGCATCTTAAAAACATATAAGCCGGAATTGACAGTACTTGCCGGGTTTATGCGTATATTAACTCCTCTGTTTACCTCAGAGATACGAGCCATCAATTTGCACCCCTCGCTTTTACCCAGACACAAAGGACTCCATGCTATCGAAAAAAGTTACGCAGACACTTATGCAGAGGGAGGTGCCACGGTCCACTGGGTCAACTCGGAATTGGATGGTGGGGAGATTATATGTCAGAAAAAAATAGCCAAACAGGGGTTGTCACTAGAGAGATATAGATCCAAGATAAAAAGTACAGAAAAAGAGGTACTTGCAGAAGGGATAGCGATAGCGCTCTGTCCCAATAAAGCAAGAGTATAGTTTTATTTTTGCTATTTTACTCCAATTATGATACAATGGGTGACTAGGTAGTGTCTATTGCGAGGTGAAGCAAGAATTGGAAATCTTAGACTACACGCATAGTCGACAAAAGAGTATCACTTTATTGTGAAGGGTGCTAAATCGCAATAGGTAACAGATATTTTTTGTGTGTCTTGCTGCTGCTTGCTAGTTTTTGGTTCTGGCACTTTATTGCAATTTAAAATCAGAGGTATAGCTATGCATATCAAATTTATCTATATAAAACACTTTATGATCATTTTTGCTTTTGTGTGGCTGACAGCATGTGGCGGAGGCGGACATGAAGGTCTACCACAAGAACAACAAATAGCATCAAGCCACATAGTTAACTATGTGAATAACAGTGCCGAGCCTCCTAAGGCAGTCGATTACAAGGCACTCGGCATAGGAGGTGTTACGGAGGAAAATATTGACTCCATCAATACCCTTGTCAAGGATTTGAGTATTGTCGATGTTGTTAGTATAACAGAGGCGATAGAAGCCTGGAGGACAATAGTCCAGTATGCGCAAACTGATGGAGGCAGCAAGAAGCCAACAGAAATAGACTATAAAAGGATGGGAGTAATAGGTGTAAATACCAGCAATATAGATACATTAAATACTCTCATAGCCAGAAGTGTACCTTTTGCTGTGGACTGTCAAAAAGAAATACAGAGTATCGTAGAGAGCATATCCTTGGTTGCCCCAGATCCCACCCCCACCTATACCCTTGCGTACACTGCAGGAACACATGGTGCACTTTCAGGCAGCACAAGCCAAACCGTAACACAGGGCGCAAATGGCACAGCAGTGACAGCCACTGCTGATACCGGATACCATTTTACTTCTTGGAGTGACGGCAGCACACAAAACCCAAGAACAGACAGCAATATTCAAGCAGACCTGAGTGTGACTGCAAACTTTGCCGCCAATCCCACAGTCTCTACTGCGAAAGCAACCTATAATCCAAATGAAACCGTTAGTGCTGATGTGGCAGGTTCTCTTTCTGGTGACAAGGATTGGGTAGGGATTTATCCTGCCGATGCCAATAACAGTTGGTCCAATGTGATTGCCTGGAATTGGACAACGGGAGGTACTGTAGTGCTCAGTAGAGATAAAAAGCCAATGCCTGCAGGAGCGTATGAGGTAAGGCTCTTTTATCATAATTCAACTTCGAGTGTGGAAGCACGCTATCGCTTTACGGTGGCAGACAATGACTATGCTTCTTTGGGTAATTATAATCCTGTAGCGTATGACAATGGCAAAACTGGTGACCAAAAATACATTGCCTATTACCCTGAAAATGGCATCAGTGTAGATATGCCTGTGGTGATGTTTATCAAAGGTGGTGGTTCTGCTACGATAGAAAGCTATAGTGGTATTATGCAGTTTTTGGCAAGTAAGGGGTACTTTGTTATAGGTGTTGATACTAATTCTTATGCAAGTTGGTATATTACTGGGAAACTGGAAATTGCTTTAAATGAAGTGAAAGCTATCTATGGGTTAAATGTATCAAAACTTGCCATCATGGGGCACTCTTTGGGAGGAGGACAAGCCTTTTATGTGATAAAAAAGTTCCGTGATGACGGCTATGGAGATGCCGGAAGCTTAGCGCTTTCTATAGATGGTTGGTTTGCATTTAATATGGATGAAGTGGATATGAATCTGCTGGATAGCAAAGTCTCTTTTTTGCAGATGAATGGTATCAACGGTACTGGAACAGATCCTAGAATACATTTAAAAATATGGAACCTTGCGACACAAGCAAATAGATCATTTTATACGCTTCCTAGCGCAAATCATAGTTATGTCGCGGGTGACTTGGCCAGTATATTGGGAAAAGATGACCTGCGTTTTATCATAGGAGCATTAACCTATGATGCTTTTCATGGTACGGATGAAGGGGCTCGGTCCATCCCCACAAACAATAAAGCAACCTACAATGATATTTTTGATGCGCTGGAAGCAGAAGATGCATATGATGGCGGAGACTGCGCGGGTATACAGTATAATGCGATAGATATTATTGCACACAATGATATAGACTATTGCAACTTGAGCGCAACAGTAAAAAAGTATCCGGCGTTGACGACTATGGCAGAGCGCGCGACAGATGACAGTGTGGCTAGACCTACAGTTGGCAACCCAACAATAGATCCCGTGTATAGTACTATTATAAAGATGGTAGATAAACCTGACCACTATACATCATCTTATCCAAAAGTACAAAATTGGAATGCTGACATGAGGCTGATGCGCATAGGCAACAGAATATATGATGCCAAGACGCTGAGCGAGTCTAATATTACTAAAAATAAAACAAATACTGAGGGCTATCATGCCTTATGCTCTAGAGCTTCTGACTATTTTCGTTGGTCAAACAGAGTGCCTCATAGATTTTATGTGCTCAATAGCTCTCACGCATTTATACAAGGGAAAATTACAGGCAATGATGTGAATTGCTCTACAGTTTTGGATGCTTTTTCTGAGTATGAAGTGGTACATATGGGGCCGCATGAGGGGAACATAGACTATGATGATAGATATGTAGTTTTTGTGGCCAAGAAACCCAATGATACTACCTTTTATGTGATACTGTACGACATACAAAACAAAACAAGAGTCTGGACTAAAACAATGCCAGGGCAAAACTGGGAATGGGTGACTGAAAATGGCAGCAGTTTTTGGAAGCCCACGACACTTGACTGGCTCTCTGTCTCACCTTCTGGGAAGTATATCGTTTTCAACAATGATAATGCAGCTGCCAGTGGCTATACAGATGGTATGTATCGATATGATATGAATCTAACCAACAGGGTTAAGTTGCAGTATGATTGGCATGGGGATCTTTATAGTGAAGGGGGGCATGGAGACATGGGGTATGACACAGAGGGCAATGAAGTTTTTGTGCAGTTTTTGAGTGGGCTTGGGGTCTATAGTTTCAAT
>JALVVQ010000268.1 GCA_027023325.1 Campylobacteraceae bacterium
CATCCTGCACTACCTGTGGTGCTGCCAGATCCATATCCGCCACCCACAGCGGCAGGATATCTTCTCTGCCAAACTTCTCTTTGCGTCCATCCCATTTGGAGCAGTGCGTGCCTACCCTGTCTACTGTATGAAAATCCATAAAGCTAGAAGACTTCTTCTTCTTTTGTGGTCTCAATCAAACTTACAATCAGCGTATAGACATTCGCCACCACTGCACCAATGACCAAACCAATAGCCAGACTATCTGCGTGATAGAATTTCATTGCAAAAAAAGCAGGAATTAAATGCAGGTCCGCTACCAGTGAACCAGCCAGAAGCTCAGCTGAGAGGATATTTCTCACCCCTATCTTGAGTATGGTCGAAACCATATTGATACTACCTGCCAAAAAGAGTGCGAAAAGAGAATCTTCATAGAGAAACCCCACACTCGTCGTCAAACTCATCAATGTAAAAAAGATATAAAATACTTTACCCCATCGCATTTTTCGCCTCCGTAGTGTAATTGTTTGACATCTGGTCTAGAGCGTACCCTGCTCATACTGAGCACGCATCTTCTCTTTCTCTTTCTCTCTTTTGAGTTTTTCTGCCTCTTTTGCTCGGAAGCTTTTGACATCAAATCCCAGCCACAAAAGGATAGGAGAAGCCACAAAGATAGAAGAGTAGGTACCTATAATAATACCTACAAGCAGCGTGAAACTAAACCCATGGATAATCTCTCCGCCAAAAAAGTCCAGCGTAAAGACCACAAAAAATGTTGTCAAAGAGGTCAACACTGTTCGGGACAGTGTTCGGGTGACAGATTCGTTGATAATGCCGGCAAGGTCTGGATTTTTAATCCCTCGTATCCCCTCACGGATACGGTCAAAGACGATAATCGTATCGTTGAGCGAGTAACCCAGCAGTGTCAGCAATGCTGCAAGAATATCCAGATTGACCTCCACATTGAAAAGTATAATGGCACCACTGGCAATACTTACATCATGCACCAATGCCAATACGGACGCCGCAGCAAATCGCCACTCAAATCGTACAGAGACATAGATCAAAATACCAAGGATTGCCAATGCCATCGCCATGAGTCCTTTGTTTCTAAACTCGGCACCAATACTGGCACCGACAATATCCACCCGTCTGATTTCCAGTTTCCCTGTCTCCTTCAATAGACCGCTGACCTCCTCACCAATGTCTTTATTGACAGCAGAGGGGCTGCTTTTGATCCGTATGACTACTTCATTCTCGCTGCCAAAATAGGTCACATTGGCATTTTTGTAGAGAGGATTTTGCTTGAGATCCTCTCGAATTTTGGCAATCGGTGCTTTTTTGTCATATTTGACCTGTATCAGCGTACCACCAGCGAAGTCGATACCGTAGTTGAATCCCTTGGTGACCAAAAGTCCCCAGGACAAGAGTACCAGCACAACAGAAAGCACACCAAACTTTTTGCTCATTCCCATCAGATTGATTGGTTTTTTATAGTTAAATAGTTCCATTATGCGCTCCTATACCTTGATCCCAAACCAGCGACCCAGTTTGCTCTTATTCATCTTGGGCAGCAACATCTCATAGATGCCATGTGTACCCAGAATCGCTGTCAACATCGAAGCCAAAATACCGATACTCATTGTCAACGCAAA
>JALVVQ010000269.1 GCA_027023325.1 Campylobacteraceae bacterium
TAGTGATTGCCAAGATAGATGCATTGAGCCTGGAGGAAGTCAATGAGAAAACAGAGCAGTTTTTGAGTGACCTTTCTCTGAAGCCTAACAATGCACTAGCAAAGTTTGGAGATACCAAAGGCTATAGTAACTATGCCCATCAAAAAGAGGAGTGGGAGGATCTGGTACTGGATGCACCGGCCTTTGTCTTGCCGATCTCTTCTGTGGCACAGACGCAGACAGAGGTACTGAGATATGCACTAGCTGATCTGGCCAAAGCCAAGAGCAGACAAGACAAAAAAGCAGACGAGGAGTAGAGATGAAGCGTGTGGTACTCAAGGTGGGATCTCATGTACTCACAGAGAATGGTGGTATGGCAGAGGATCGCATCACTGCACTGGTCACACTGATTGCACAGATCAAAGCCAAGGGCACCGAAGTGATACTGGTCAGCTCCGGTGCTGTAGCAGCAGGCTATACCCAGCTTCGGATGGATCGCTCTGAGGTCGCCAATCGCCAAGCACTTGCTGCGATAGGGCAGCCCTATCTGCTCTCGATGTACCGGGAGTTTTTTGCACTGCATGAGATACTCTCCTCTCAAGTCCTTCTCAGTGCCGATGTCTTTGATTCACGCAAGGCAACCAAGCACGCCAAGATCGCTATCGATACGCTGCTTGCCAATGGTGTGGTGCCCATCATCAACGAAAA
Source organism: Campylobacteraceae bacterium (assembly GCA_027023325.1). Lineage (GTDB taxonomy): Bacteria > Campylobacterota > Campylobacteria > Campylobacterales > Sulfurovaceae > JAAXPZ01. The sequence goes on from JALVVQ010000269.1 coordinate 688, forward strand.
CGATACAGTCAGCATAGACGAGTTGGTCTTCGGAGACAATGATCGCCTCTCCGCCCATGTGGCACACTATTTTGACGCCGAGTTGCTGGTGCTTCTTTCTGATATTAACGCCTACTACGACAAAGACCCCCATCGCTACACAGATGCCCAGCCCAAAAAAATAGTCACAGAACTTTCAGCCGAAGCACTCTCTGCTGCTGTGACACCCAATGATGCCTTTGCCACAGGTGGCATCGTCACCAAGCTTCAGGCAGCAGATTTCCTCATGAGTCACGGCAGAGAGATGTTCTTGGCTTCTGGGTTTGATTTGACAGATGTAAAGGCTTTGCTTGTAGAAGGTGCGCATCAAGGCGGGACACTTTTTAAAAGTAACGATTAATCGAGGTTTGCCTATGTACTATTTCGCCTATGGTTCCAATATGTCCACCCCGAGATTGACTGCAAGAATCAAAGCAAGCAATATCGGCAATGGAAAGCTGATGCAGTACCGACTCACATTCCATAAAAGAGGAAAGATTGATGGTACAGGCAAGTGTGATATCATTTTTACGGAGCACAGCCATGACTATGTGCAGGGTGTGCTCTATGAGATCGCAGAGCAAGACAAAGCAGTGCTTGATCAGATAGAAAGTGTGGGCAACGGGTACATCTCCAAAGAAGTCACTGTTGAGACAGAAGAGGGCATAGTGCAGGCTATGGCCTATGTCGCAACAGATATCGATGATACGCTTGTGCCATTGGATTGGTACAAGGAGCATGTACTGTATGGTGCGAGAGAGAATCATTTGGACGCAGCCTATATTGAAATGATTGAGCGTGTACCAGTATGCAGAGATACAGATACCAAAAGAAGAGAGAGGGAGTTGGGCATCTACTAAATCTACCAACGCTTGACATTTTCTCTCATAAAGTATATACTATTTTATAAATAGTATATAAAGGAGTT